>JAAYCC010000089.1 GCA_012729875.1 Clostridiales bacterium
ACGGACAAGATACAGGACGGACGGATCACCGTGGATCAGGGCGTAATCGCCGGCTGTGCGGGCGGTATGTATGACAACATCGCCGAGGCGGCCGCTATCTTAGGCGGACACTCCGTGGGCGACGGCTACTTCTCCCTGTCCATATACCCCCCCAGCATACCGGTAAACCTTGAGCTCATTAAAAGCGGAGTTCAGCGGCAGCTCATGGAGAGCGGCGCTCTGTTCAAGTCCTGCTTCTGCGGCCCCTGCTTCGGAGCGGGGGACGTGCCCGGCAATGACACGCTGTCCGTCCGCCACACAACCCGCAACTTCCCCAACCGCGAGGGGTCAAAGCCCACAGACGGACAGATCTCAGGCGTCATGCTGATGGACGCCCGCTCTATCGCGGCTACCGCACGGAATGGAGGCGTACTGACCGCCGCCACGGATGTGGACTACAACGCGCCGAAAACCCGCTCCTGTGAATTTGATAGGGGCGTATACGATAAGCGCGTTTATAAAGGCTTCGGCAGAGCGGAGCCGGAGACCGAGTTGAGGATGGGACCCAACATCACCGAGTGGCCGAAGATCCCCGCCCTGGCTGATAATATGCTTCTTCGTCTTGCCTCTGTAATCCACGACCCCGTGACCACCACGGACGAGCTGATACCCTCCGGCGAGACCTCGTCATACCGCTCAAACCCCGTCAAGCTCTCACAGTTCACGCTCTCCCGCCGCGACCCCGGATATGTCGGCAGGGCAAAAGAGACGGCCGCGCTTGAGTCGGGACGCACGAGCGGAAACTACCCTCCCGAGATGAAATCCGTTATGAAGAAGCTGGGTCTTGCAGAGGATACTCTAAAAAACACATCGGTTTCCAGCGCCATCTTCGCCGAAAAGCCCGGCGACGGCAGCGCACGCGAACAGGCGGCGAGCTGTCAGCGCGTACTCGGCGGAGGCGCGAACATCTGCTTTGAGTTTGCCACAAAACGCTACCGCTCCAACTGCATAAACTGGGGTATGCTGCCCTTCACCATAGACAGGTCCGTGCCGTTCGACTACTCCGTCGGCGACTGGGTGTTTGTTCCCGGCGTGAGGAAGGCCGTCGAGAGCGGGGTGGAGGACATACCCGCAAAGGTGGTCACAGCCTACGGTACCGCGGACATCACCCTGCATCTTAAAGGTCTCACCGCCGACGAAAAACAGATAATCCTCGACGGCTGCCTGATGAACTACTATGCAAACCCTGTAAAAGAATAGTATTTGGAGAACTGATATGAACAAAATTCCAATGAACAAGATCGTCGAAATGGACGGCGACGAAATGACCCGCATTCTCTGGAAAATGATTAAGGACGAGCTTCTCGCCCCATTTGTAGAGCTGAATACCGAGTATTACGACTTAGGGCTGCCCGAGCGCGACAGAACGGACGACCGTATAACGGTTGAAGCGGCAAATGCCATCAAAAAGTACCGTGTCGGTGTCAAGTGCGCCACTATAACCCCCAACGCCCAGCGCGTTGAGGAGTACAAGCTCAAGGAGATGTGGAAAAGTCCCAACGGCACCATCCGCGCCATTCTCGACGGCACCGTTTTTCGTACCCCTATCATAACCGAGAGCATAAAGCCCTATGTGAAGACCTGGAAAAAGCCGATAACCATCGCCCGACATGCCTACGGCGACATCTATAAGTGTACGGAATTCCGCGTGCCCGGCCCGGGCAAGGCCGAGCTGGTATTCACAGGCGAAAACGGTGAGAGCTTCCGCGAGACCGTTTATGATTTCGAGTGCGCGGGTGTTCTGCAGGGTCAGTACAACAAGGACAGCTCCATCGAGAGCTTTGCCCGCTCCTGCTTCAACTACGCCATTGACGCGAGGGAGGATCTGTGGTTTTCGACCAAAGATACCATCTCCAAGCAGTACGACCAGACCTTTAAGCTCATCTTTGCGGATATTTATGAAAAAGAGTACAGGCAGAAGTTTGAAGAGCTGGGCATAGAGTATTTCTACACCCTGATCGACGACGCGGTGGCCAGGGTTATCCGCTCCGAGGGCGGCTTTATATGGGCCTGCAAGAACTACGACGGCGACGTTATGAGCGACATGGTCTCCACCGCCTTCGGCTCTTTGGCCATGATGACCAGCGTCCTCGTATCTCCGGACGGCAACTATGAATACGAGGCGGCCCATGGCACCATCACCCGCCACTACTACAAGCACCTCAAGGGCGAGCAGACAAGCTCCAACCCGATCGCCACGATCTTTGCGTGGACGGGCGCTCTGCGCAAGCGCGGAGAGCTGGACGGCAACGCCCCGCTCATGGAGTTTGCGGACAAGCTAGAAAAGGCCTGCCTCGACGTTATTGAGGACGGCGTAATGACAGGCGACCTTGCTCTTCTGTGCGAGCGCGGCGATATCAGGAAGGTAAACAGCAACGATTTTCTCGCAGCTATCCGCGCAAAGCTGGAGCAGTCTATGTGAGACGCAGACATACAAAAAATCCCCGCTCATAATTGAGCGGGGATTTTTTTCCGCGCGATAGGCCGAATAGAGCACGGCGGGGAGAAGTCTGCGGTCGGGCGCCTGTGATATATGTGCATATAATGCGGATGGCAACGTCAGCCGTCAATTATAGTCCCGTGTTTTTCGTAATGCGCAATCTGCATTATCTTGTTATTCTCGTCAACAAATACGACATTTGGCCTGTGGCTTGAAGCCTCCTCGGGGGTCATAAGCGCGTAGGACATAATAATTATTTTGTCATTCTCAGAGACACAGCGCGCGGCCGCGCCGTTAAGGCAGATCATACCGGATCCTCTCTCTCCAGAAATCGTATAGGTTTCAAATCGGCTTCCGTTATTTATATCGACTACCTGCACTTTCTCATATTCAAGAATTCCGGCGGCATCCAGCAGTTCACTGTCTACGGTGATACTGCCCACATAATCAAGCTCTGCTTGCGAAACTTTTGCACGATGGATTTTCCCCTTCAGCATTTCTAGCTTCATCACGTCATCCTCCGATCATCTGACGATAAGGTTGTCGATAAGGCGGGTCTTGCCGATATAGACCGCAATAGCTATAAGTGTCTGAGGCTCGATTTTATCGGTATCCTCCATAGTGAGACATCTTACAGCCTTAACATAGTCAATGCGTGCCAGAGGCTCGCTCTGAATGATATCATACAGTGCGGAAACAACAGTGTCAGAGTCTATTATCCCATCTCCCACAAGCGCCTCGGCATGGCGGACGGCCCTGCTCAAAACGAGAGCGGCCTTCCTCTCTTTACTGCTCAGATATGTGTTTCTTGAACTTTTTGCAAGCCCGTCAGGCTCTCTTACTATGGGGCATCCGATGATTTCAACATCAATATTCAGATCCTGTACCATGCGTTTTATTACGGCCAGCTGCTGAGCGTCCTTTTCGCCAAAATAAGCTCTATCGGGCTTGACTATGTTGAACAGCTTTGTAACAACGGTGCAAACACCCCTGAAGTGTCCGGGGCGGCTCTTGCCGCAGAGCCTGTCCGTCAGGGCGGATAGATCGACAAAGGAACAAAAACCGGGAGTATAGATTTCCGAAGGGGGAGGGGAGAACACAAGATCGGCGCCGAGAGACTCGCAGAAACGGCAATCTCTCTCCAGATCTCTCGGATATTTCGAGAAGTCCTCATTTTCACCGAACTGCATCGGATTTACAAATATGCTTACGACCACTTTGTCGTTTTCGCGAGCCCTTGTTATCAGGCTTCCATGCCCATCGTGGAGATAGCCCATGGTCGGCACAAAGCCTATGCTTTTTCCTTCTTTCCTCCATTGCCTGACAAGATTTCTGACCTCTGCGACAGTATTAACAGTTTCCATACCTCTCTCCTTGACGATTACTGCAGGATGCCTATTATATCTTCCGATATTTCAAAAATATGCTCATGGGAGGGAAATGTCCCGGCCTTGACCTCGCTTATGTATGAGGCAAATGCGTCTTTCATGCCCTGTCCGATGTCCGCAAAGTGCTTGACGAATTTCGGTTTATAGTCGGAAAACATCTTCAGCATATCCTGATAGACCAGTACCTGCCCGTCACAGCCTGCTCCCGCGCCTATACCTATGGTCGGGATTGAGAGCCGGTCGGAGATATATGAGGCGAGAGCCGCGGGAACACACTCCAGAACCACGCAGAAGGCGCCCGCCTCTTCGACCGCTCTTGCGTCATCGAGCAGACGCTGCGCGCCCTCCATGGTCTTTCCCTGGACCTTAAAGCCGCCGAAGGCGTTGACCGACTGCGGGGTAAGACCTATATGGGCTACAACGGGTATCGAGGCCTCGACAATTGCCCTTATATGCGGGGCAAAGGCCACGCCACCTTCGAGCTTTACTGCTTGTGCGCCGCCCTCCTTTATAAGCCTGCCCGCATTGCACACCGCATCGTAAACGGAGGTCTGATAGGACATGAAAGGCATGTCCGCAACAACAAGAGCGTTTTCTGTACCGCGGCAGACGGCTTTTGTGTGGTGGATCATGTCCTCCATAGTGACGGAAAGCGTGTCTTTATATCCGAGCATGACCATACCCAGAGAATCCCCGACCAAGATCGAGTTCACGCCGGAGCTGTCAATCAGCTTTGCCATGGAATAATCATAGGCTGTGAGCATGGTTATTTTATCGTGTTCATCCTTTTGTTTCTGTATTGTCAACACAGAGTTTTTCATTTTAGCAGTACCTCAATTTCGTTGTAATTCCTCTCCGGATATTTTTCCCTGGACATTTCAAGGAGCACTAGCGACAGCTCGCGGTAGAGCGCCCAGCGCTCGCCGTCAAGGCACTCGAGATGTTTTTGAACTGTACATACGTCATTTCTCTCGACCGGGCCTGTCAGAGCCTCAACTGTTCCGACCTCTTCAATATTTTTGAGGTTTCCGAACATCAGCGGAATAAGGGCGTCCATCGCATCCTGCGGAGAAAACCCGCATTCACACAAAAGTCCGATTGCCGAGTGGACCAGAGCGGTCACCTGATTGCTTGCCATGACAGCTGCGGCGTGGTACTTTGTTTTGGCCTCTGCGCTGATTACACGGACTCTGTTTCCCGTCTTACGTATAAGCGCAGCGACCTCGTCAAGTCTCTGAGGGCTGCCCTCGACTGTGAATATTGCGCCGGGGAGCTGTTTGTATGACTCGGTTTTGCTGTGGAAGGCAAAAATCGGGTGGACAGAGAAAACACTGACCGGTAGGCTTCCGGCATCCGGGAAGATTTTCGACGACAGTGCGCCGCTGCAATGACAGACGACCTTGTTTTTAATATTCGGCAATAGTTTCAGGCTGTTCCAGACCGACTGGATTTCGCTGTCGGGTACTGTCAGGAACAAAACGTCGTTGTCGCTCAGGATTCCATCCAAGCTATCGTACTGTTGTGAGCTTGTAAAGTCTGCCGCCTTACGGGCTGACAGCGGATTCTTACTGTAATAACCGCCCACCTCCACTCCGTGGATAGCAAAGTGCTTTCCGAGAGAAAATCCAACCTTACCCGCGCCAATAAACCCGGTTTTCATAGCAACCACCTCCGTTCAAAACAGAAGCGACAATGACTTTGTATATTGTGCTGTCTTTTTCAGGATATCATAGGGTAAATTGGAAATAAAGTAACAGTTAAAAGCAAATGGTAAAATTCAGCGCGTTATTTGGACACTCCATGCTTATAGCCGTTGAGTCCTGCGCGTGCATAGCTTTTTGTGTTTTGGTTTATTACCAGCCATACCAAAGTTAAAAACTCCAGATGTCAGCGGGCGGATTCAGCATTATTGCCTTCGATCTCGTCGATGAGATTGACCATTTCAATTGCGGCCGCTGCACACTCAAATCCTTTGTTGCCGGCTTTGGTACCTGCGCGCTCAATGGCCTGCTCGATATTCTCAGTGGTCAGCACGCCGAACATCACGGGGATCCCACTGCTGAGCGATACGGCGGCAATACCTTTGGAAACCTCACTGCAGACGTAATCGTAGTGGGTTGTGCTGCCGCGAATTACTGCACCCAAGCAAATAATCGCGTCATATCTCCCGCTTCTTGCCATTTTAGAGGCGACGAGCGGTATTTCAAATGCGCCGGGCACCCATGCAACCGCTATGTCCGCTTCGTCTACTCCATGTCTTTTTAACGCATCGAGCGCGCCGCCTAGGAGCTTTGATGTTATAAACTCGTTAAATCTTGCGGCGACAATGCCGATTCGAATTTCTTTGGATACGAGCTTTCCTTCAAATGTTTTCATATAACAATCTCCTTAAATTTATTAGTAGTGCAGGATATGCCCCATTTTTTCCTGCTTGGTTTTGAGGTAGAACAGGTTATGGGCGTTGGCATCCATTTGTATCGGAACCCGCTCTATTATTTCCAGTCCAAAACCTGAGAGCTGATAGACCTTATCCGGATTGTTCGTCAGCAGACGCATGGTCTTTACGCCGAGGTCGCGTAAAATCTGCGCGCCGATAAAGTATTCGCGCAGGTCGCCCGCAAAGCCCAGCGCTATATTGGCTTCAAGCGTGTCCATGCCCTTATCCTGGAGCTCATAGGCGCGGAGCTTGTTGATGAGACCGATGCCTCGCCCCTCCTGACGCATATAGAGGAGAACGCCGCGCCCCTCTTTTTCAATCTGTGTCATAGCGGCGGAGAACTGCTGACCGCAATCGCAGCGGGCCGAGCCGAAGGCATCGCCTGTAAGACATTCCGAGTGTACACGGCAGAGGAGATTTTCGCCGTCTCCGATTTCGCCCTTGACCAGCGCCACGTGGTGCTCGCCGTTCAGCTTGTTGATGTAGCCGTACACCTTGAAATCGCCGTATATGGTCGGCAGATCTGCCTGAGCGGCCCGCTCGACCAGCTTGTCGTTGTGCTTGCGGTATTCCTGCAACTCCTTTATGGTAATGATTTTGAGATTCCGCTTCTCCGCCACTTCCATAAGCTCCGGAGTCCGCATCATGCTGCCGTCCTCGCGCATGATCTCACAGCACAGCCCGCATTCCTTCAGCCCTGCAAGGCGCATTAAGTCCACTGTTGCCTCCGTGTGGCCGTTTCTCTCCAGAACTCCGTTTTTTCTGGCGAGCAGAGGAAACATATGCCCAGGTCGCCGGAAATCCTCGGGCTTCGCGTTATCGGACACGCATTTCATTGCGGTAATGCTGCGTTCTGCCGCCGATATGCCTGTAGTGGTATCAACATGGTCAACGGATACAGTGAAGGCGGTCTCATGGTTGTCGCTGTTGTCCGCAACCATCTGCGGAAATTTCAGCTTCCGGCAGAGGGCCTGACTCATGGGCATGCAGATGAGACCCTTTCCGTGTACTGCCATAAAGTTGACGTTTTCCGTGGTGGCGTATTGGGCGGCACATATGAAGTCGCCCTCGTTTTCTCTGTCCTCATCGTCCGTTACTATGATAATTCTGCCCCGTCTCAAATCCGACAGAGCCTCTTCTATGGTATTAAACTTCATGTTCATAGACCCTCCTGATATCCGAATTTCCGCAGAAATTCTGTTGTAATATTACTTGCGGCAGACGCGCCCAGAAGCCGCTCCACATATTTTCCGATGCAGTCGTTTTCTATGTTTACAGTATCGCCCACACGCTTCTGAGACAGGGTTGTGTTTTTTGCCGTATGTGGAATTACCGACACCCGGAAGCTGCCCTTTTCAAGTCCGGCAACCGTAAGACTGATGCCGTCAACGGCGACGGACCCCTTTTCTATGATATATCGCAATATACGGGGTTCCGCTTTGATTTCGTACCACACGGCATTGTCATCCTTTTGGATACTTGTGATTTTCCCTGTACCATTAATATGTCCCGACACGATATGCCCTCCAAAGCGACCGTTTGCCGCAACTGCGCGCTCTAAATTGACGGCACTTTCGGGCCGCAGACCACCGAGGGAAGATCGGTTCAGCGTTTCGTGCATTACATCGGCGGTAAATTCCCCGGAAGAAAAAGAAGTTACTGTGAGGCAGACGCCGCTCACTGCAATGCTGTCTCCGACATGGATGTCGCCGAGTATCTCTTTCGCGGCAATTGTGAGAGCGGCGGACTTTGCCCCGCGGCGTACCGCCCTTACAACGCCTGTTTCCTCTACAATGCCTGTGAACATGAGAGCACCTCGCTTTCCAGTAAAATGTCGTCGCCAATTTGCGTGATTTTTGGTGCGGAAAGCAAAAAAGCGTCATCGGGAATTGAAACACCGGCGCCGCCTACAGGGGTTTTGCCGTTCCCGCCAAAAATCTTAGGCGCAATATAGGCCTGCACACTCTGCACGACGCCGCTTTTGAGTGCCGACCAGTTGAGTGTCCCGCCGCCCTCCAGCAGCACGCTGTCGATATTCCGTTTGCCCAGCTCAAGCATCAGAGCGCAGAGGTCGATGTGCCCGTCCTTTTCCGGAATGACCAGAACGTGGCAGCCGGCATCGAGATAGGGCAGCTGCAGCTGCCGGTCTGCTGCTGCGGTGGCGATAAT
>JAAYCC010000090.1 GCA_012729875.1 Clostridiales bacterium
CGAACCCATGTCGGATAGCGCTTCTGGGATTTGAAAAATTGACGCGCTTACCAAGCATCGTAATTTCTCCCGAGTCCATCTTATCAGCCCCAAAAACCGCCCTCATAGCCTCTGTCCGTCCGGAGCCTACAAGTCCGCCGAATCCAAGAATTTCACCGCTCCGGACTTCAAAGCCGACATCGCGCACTCTCTTGCCCGAATTGAGACGCTCCACCTTTAAGACGACATCGCCAATCACTGCGCCTCTCTTCGGAAACATCTGGGTCAGCTCTCTGCCTATCATAAGATGAATCAAATCTTTACTCGTCACGTCGCAAACAGAGCGCGTTCCCATATAATGTCCGTCTTTCAGGACTGTAACTCTGTCGCAAAGCTCGAATATCTCATCCATATGATGTGAAATGAATATAACGCTGACGCCTTTTTCTTTGAGAACTCTTATTACTTCAAACAGTTTTCTTATTTCCGCCACAGTAAGCACGGCGGTCGGCTCGTCCAGCACAAGTATTCTCGCGTCCCTTGTCAGGCATTTGCATATTTCGACCACCTGCTGATGCGCCACACTTAGATTCCGGACCTTGGCAGTCACGGGAATATCTGCAAAGCCCAGATCCTCCAGCTGCTTTTTGGCGTCAGAACGCAGCCGTTTCCAATTGATAAACTTTTTGTCTCCCGACAGTCTGTCAATGTAGATATTTTCCGCCACGCTCAAGTCCGGCGCAAGCATAAACTCCTGATAAATAACGGCAATGCCGAGCTTTTTTGCGTCCAGCGGGGAAGTAATGCTGACCTTTTTCCCATCTATAAAAATCTCTCCGGCATCTTTTGTGTAAGCGCCCGAAAGAATCTTTATCAGAGTAGATTTACCCGCGCCGTTTTCGCCGACGAGCGCGTGGATCTCGCCCTTATTTACTTGAACGGTAATATCCTGCAGCACAGTAACACCGTTAAACTGCTTGCTTATGCCGCGCATTTCCAATTGATAATTTGCTTGTTCCATAAGACCACCTCTGCCCCTTTAGCGGGAAAACACATCTAATAACCATACGTCGGTGAATCCAAACCGAAAAATGTGCGGAGTTAAGCGGTAGCCTCCGCTTAACTCCGCTAATGGATAGCTATAATGTAACTACATCTGTTTTTCTCAGCTGTTTTTTCAACAGCAGGCGTTACAATGGTGTAAATCTTGATTAGAAGCCGTAGTCATAATGGTCGTTGACATTGTCGGCTGTAACTGCGACCGCCTCTGTCATAGTGATGTCATCGTAGCTTTCGGGATCCTTACCATTGACAAGAATCTCCTCGGCAATTTTCATTCCGAGAGCGCCGATCTTAGAGGGGCTGTTTTCACCTATTGCCATTATAGAGCCGGCCTTGATGCAATCGTAACCGTCCTTGCTGCCGTCCGCGGCGCTGATAAGCTTAACCGTACCCTCGGTTCCGTAAGTAATGCCGGCGTTTTTGAGAGCGGTGATCGCACCGATCAGCATGGAGTCGTTCTCACCCAATACCAGGTTTACCTTTGGATTGGCAGTGATAAGGTCCTCGGCAGCCACCAAGCCCTCGTCAATTGTCCAGTTTCCCCATCCCTGACCGGATATTTCGAATTTCGCCTCTTCGTTCTTTGCTTTGCCTGTGCTTACAATGGACTTCTCCATTTCATCAGCCGCTGCCCAGGCCTCCTCTTCGGTACATCCGGTACGCTGCATGATGATACCGGCCATTAGACCTTCACGTCTCTGCTGTCCGGCAATGGAACCAGTGTTGCCGCTCAGCAGAACAGCGCTGATCTCATAATCAGCGTCAAGGGTCGATGCATAGTATTTGCCTACCTCCATACCATTCTGCTCGTTGTCCGAGTAGATGGTCGTGACCTGCATTGACATATCATCAACACCGGAGTCGAGGTTTATTACCGGGATGCCCGCCTCGCTGGCAACCTTTTGGCTTGCGGTCGCGGCGCTGGGATCGACACAGTCGAGGAAAATCAGGTCGGCCTTTGCAGCAACCAGGGTCTCCATGTTTTCAAGCTCTTTGGATGTATCATTTCCAGAGTCCAAAACCGTGCACTTCCATCCGAGTTCATCACAGGACGCCTTGACGCCGTCGCCTATGCTCGCATAGTAAGCGTTGTTTGTGGTGCGAAGAACAAATCCGACGGAAAAGCTCTTTGCTGTATCTGTGGATGCGCCGGGCTCGTCCGGAGTCTTCGTGCCGCCATTACCGCAGCCTCCGAGAACGGCCAGAAGCATAACGCAGGACAGCAATAGACAGACAATCTTTTTCATTTTTACCTCCGAATATTCTTATATTCTGTTAAACCATTTCTGGTATTAACCGGATGTACTGTTCTTTTGAATATAATTGATTGTATTTGATTGCATTTTCTTTTCTATTAATGGCATTTTAGCAAATACAGAGTATATATGTCAATATATTTTGTGACTTTTTACTGTTTTGCTCATATTGATTCGGTATTTTAGTTAATATGTCATACTAACAATCAATTGCAATCATTTTTGATTGGTTTAATAATCTGATTGGATCAGTTCGTGTTGACATATATTGTTTATATATTATATAATACCTACAAAATATATATCTGAACATATCGAAATCAACGGGAGGTGTGTTCGTGGTCAAATTGAGAGCTCCGGCATATGCCGAGCGGGAAACGGCCGTTCTTGACTATCTCCGTAAACACGGCGTCGCCACAACAGACGAAGTCTGCGATCTAGTGCGCGCTTCGCCTGCAACGGTTCGCCGTGATTTTACGGCAATGAGCCAGAAAGGGCTGATCATCAGGTCAAGAGGATGTATCCAGCTTGCCGCCTCTGCGCAGCAGTCCCCTGTTTCACAGAGCCTCACCATAAGCAACGCCAAGGATGAAGAAAAGTCCAAAATCGCAAAACTTGCGTCATCCTTTGTTAAAGAGGGCGACTGCATTTTCGTGGGTGCAGGAAAAACCTGCAATCTTTTTTCAAATTATATTAAGGACATCGGCCATCTCACTGTCGTCACCACAAATATCACAGTCGTACTTGAGCTCGCCTCCTGTCCTAA
>JAAYCC010000091.1 GCA_012729875.1 Clostridiales bacterium
AAGTTTATCCCCTCAATTATTGCACGGTAAATATGTATGCGCGTATGTACGTCTGAAAAGCCGATCACAGAACCTCTTGCGCGCGGCATCTTCACACCGGGAGTAAAGTATGGCTGCATCATCAGGCCCTGGCAGCCGGGCGGTATCTCGCGCAGGCGCCTGTTGAGCAGCTCCTCCGGCGCGATCCCTTTTTCCGCAGCCTCACGCATTTCCTTTTCCGCAAACTCACGTGTAAACCAGGAGATGAGCCAATACCCCCGGTATATCTCTATTTCGGGATTCCACATCCCGGCCGCCGGCGCCACATAGGCGGGCATGTACTGCTGAGGCTCGACATATCTGTCGGTTGTATACTGTATTGTGGCGGTGGTTCCGAAGCTGAGAGCCGCCTGCCCCGGATTTATACAGGACAGACCTATGGTCTCACAGCCCTTATCAGAGCCTGTTGCCACAAGCGGTGTTCCTGCAGGTATTCCCGTAAGTTCGGAGGCCTTTTCGGTGATCCCACCGATGATGGTCCCCGGCTCGCAGAGCTCGCAGAGTTTTTCCCGCGGTATGGGAAACAGGCAGTAGCTCAGGTCGGTCTTTTTCATCCAGCGCCGCTTTTTATTGTCAAAGGGTACATGGCCTATGATATTGGCGGCGCTGTCTATCATCTTTCCGCAGAGGCAGAAGTGCATATAACCGGAGAGCATCATGTATTTGTCGGTCTTTTCCCAGTTTTGCGGCTCGTTCTGCATAAGCCAGTTGCACACCGATATGCGGCGTATGTGCTTTGCGGATTCGCCCATCCCGGCAACGCTGAATGCAGCCGTCTGAGGAAAAGGCAGGGGCTTTCTCGTGCTCGCCTCCCTCTTGTCCAGCCAAAGTATTACCGGGCGTATCGGCTCTCCGTTTTTGTCCAGACAGATGTTGGTATCTCTTATGGTGGTTATGCTGACGGCGGCGATGCGCCCCCAGTCCTCCCCGGATATGCCTTGGAGCTCCCTTGAGAGCTGGCAGACCGTGTCCCAGTAATACTCCGCTTTCTGCTCCGCCCATCCGGGTTCAAGGGAAAAATAGGGAGGGTCAAAGCGCTTTTGTGTCTTGTGTAAAAGAATTCCACTGTCATCTACCAAAACCGCTCTGGCGCTCTGTGTCCCGATATCAAAGGTCAGTACCAGAGGTTCCATGCTCTGCCTCCTTTTTTATATATACTTCATAAATCTAGAGTGGCAATAACATCACAGCCTGTGTCCAGAATACTTCTCACCACAACATCCCCGCATTTTACCCTCTCACGGATAACAAGTCCGGAGAGCACAGCCATGGCATCCATTATCATTTCCTTGGGAATCTCTCCGGCGGTCCGCACCGGCAAAACCGGCATATCCCCAAAGACCGTCCTGACCGTTGTGGTCAGAGACCTCTTCGGACAGGTCAGCTCGTTACTCGCAAATATCTCACCGCGCGGACAGAGGTTGCCGGATACGGAGACGGTGCCGTTCTCCCCCAGCTCCGCCGATATCCGGCAGGAGTTAGGACAGGTGATGCAGATAAGCTCCTTCGTCATGACCGCACCTCCTCCATAAGCAGTTCAAGCTTTGAGTCCTTTGTCAGCCCCGCCCCGGAGAGGTCAAAGGGTATTCGCTCCATCTCGGGGGGGCGCAGCCCGTTGTATTGTTTTTGCTTTATTTCCACGCCGTCCAGCAAAATGCGCAGCTTGGTCTTCTTGCGCTCCGCCGCTGTGCGGAAGAAAAACACCGTCTCTGAGAGGTCGGCCTCAGGATCTAAATATTGAGGTACTACATAGGAAAAATCCCGGCTTATGTTAACCGGCAGAAGACTGCGTTCACGCCTTGCATACGATGCCGCACGTCTGCCCGCCGCATCTCCGCTCTCGCTGACATAGTCGGCAAGATCCGAAACATGCAGGGTATTTCCGCAGGAGAACACGCCGTCAACAAGCGTCATATAGCTCTGGTCGCAGAACGGTCCCTTCGTTTTCTTATCCAACGGTACGCCCAGGCTCTCCGCAAGCTCGTTTTCGGGGATAAGTCCTACTGAAAGAATAAGGGTGTCGCAGGGGATATATTCCTCTGTACCCGCAATGGGCCGCATTTTTTCATCCACCTCGGCCACTGTGACGGCCTCCACCCTCTCATCCCCGTGGACGGTGGTGACGGTCTTCGAGAGATGCAGGGGAATGTCAAAGTCCCAGAGACACTGGGATATGTTTCTCATAAGCCCGCTGGGGTCCGGCTTTGCCTCATACACCCCCAAAACCCGCGCTCCCTCGAGCGTGAGCCTTCTGGCCATGATCAGCCCGATATCGCCGCTGCCCAGTATGACACAGCGTTTTCCGGGCATCTGCCCGCGTACGTTCAGGAATGCCTGTGCCGTACCGGCGGTGAAGACGCCTGCCGGGCGTGTACCGTGGATGGCCACCTGCTTTGCCGTACGCTCCCTGCAGCCTGTGGCGAGGACAAGGGCCTTTGTAAAAACGCGCTCCATCCCTCCCCTGCTGGTGAGCGTCAGGAGATAGCCGTCCCGCTGCTTTTCGGCCTTTGATACGAAGGTGGAGAGCATAAGCTCTGCACCCGTGGTCTCAAGCTCCCGTATTAGCCTTGTGGCGTATTCACAGCCCGAGAGCTTCTCTCCGAAGCGTATGACCCCGAATCCGTCGTGTATGCATTGCTTCAGAACGCCGCCCAGCCGGGCTTCGCGCTCTATGAGCAGGGTGCTTGCCCCGGCATTGTCAGCCGAAATGGCGGCCGCCAGCCCTCCCGGACCTCCGCCTATTACCGTAACATCATAGTTTTTCATTTATGCGCCCCCTTCTCGCCCATGAGAAGTCTGCTGCCCTCGGATCCCTTGCGGACTTCACTTTCGGGGATGCCCAGAGTTTCGGAAATTATCTTCACAACCAGAGGCGAGCAGAACCCGCCCTGGCAGCGCCCCATTCCGGGTCTGCAGCGGCGCTTGACGCCGTCCACCGTGCTGCAGGGTACGGGTCTCCTGAGGGCATCTATGATCTCGCCGCGGCTGATCTCCTCACAACGGCAGACTATCTCTCCGTAGTCGGGGTTTTGTTCTATGTATTTTGCACGCTCTTCAAAGGACAGCTCCGCCATTCGGACTATAGGCTTCCTGTTCGGGTCAAAGGACGGATTTTTCTCCGCTTTGGGGAAATAATCCCGAACCATTCCCGCCACCATCTCCCCGACGGCGGGCGCCGCCGTCAGCCCCGGGGACTGTATGCCCGCGGCGTGTATGATGTTCCTGACAGCCCGCCCCTTTTCAACGATGAAGTCCTCCTCGTATGTAGCGGCGCGGATGCCCGTGAAGTATGTGATTATATCACCCTGCGTAAGCCATGGCGCTGCATGCCGTTGTTTTTCAAAGGTCTTTAGTATGCTCTCCGCATCCGTGGCAAAGTTCTCCTTTTCCGGAGTCTCGACGGCGTCCGGCCCGACAAGGACATTGCCGTCCACAGTTCCGACAACACCCCCGCCCTTGGTGTGTGCGCTCTTAGACTGGGTGCCCATAAGGGAGTAGATCGATACTATATGCCTGCGGGCCTTTTTGTCCAGAATGGCATTTGTACCCCTGCGCGGATGTATGGAGAAAAAGCGGTCCTGTGCCATTTTCGCCACATCCTCAGCAAAGACGCCCGCGGCGTTTATTACTAGTCCCGGATATACCGTGCCCCGGTTTGTATTTACACTTCTAATCTCTCCCTTTTCCACCGCCATGTTCAGCACCGCAGTGTCGAGGGAGAGGCGCACTCCGTTTTCAACCGCGTTTTCAGCCAGCGCAACAGTAAGTCCATAGGGACAGACAGATCCCGCGCTTTTAAAATACAGTGCGCAGGCCGCTTCATCAGATACGTCCGTCTCACGTTTTTTAAGGGCCTTTTTTGTGAGCACCTCTGTGCTCCCCGCCCCGGAAAGCAGCCAATACGGCTTGGTAAGATATAATAGCGGCAGCACCGATTTCTGCCTGAAACAGAGGTACTGGCCGCATCTGTCGAAGGGCACGTTAAGCTCCCGGCACAGGCGCGTATACATGCGGTTTCCTCTTGTGTTGAGCTTTTTTTTGAGAAGTCCCGGCAAAATATCTATTCCAGGATGCACCATACCGTCATTCCTCGAGCTGGCATGTGTGGCCACATCGTATTCCTTGTCGGTCAGAAGTACATTGAGCTTTAGTCTGGACAGCTCGCGGGCAATGGCACAGCCTGTTACTCCCGCGCCTATTATCATGACGTCCGGGCGCAGCCCCTCAAGCGCATTATCCCGCAGCTCCGGAACTCTCATAGGAGGAATCTCAAGTCCCTTAACGGTCACATCACTGACCACATGTATATCAGAGCCCTTTTTAGCACATATAAGCCCGGCCTGCACTGCGTCGTCCCAGGATTTTGCCTCACCGACGAGATGCATGCGGCCCTTTTCAGGGCGAAGCTCCATAGCCCCGCCAAAAATCTTCCTAAGTTTTCGTTGTTTTTTCGCTACACTCATATTACTTCCACCTGCCAGGGAAATATTAGTTGACCGTTTGACTGACTATTGTTACAATAGCACCGCAGGGTATATCTGTCAATTCGGTAGGTTGACGAAAACACCGTCGTATTTTATACTGTTTCAACATAGGGTAGGCGCCGGATAACGAGCGCCGGACTCGCGCGGGAGGATTAATATGGCCGCTCCGAAAAACGAGAATATAAAAGAAAAAATTTTAAATAGCGCCTCCGAGCTCTTGCAGCTGCGCTCTTTCAGTGAAATATCAATCGCGGACATAGCCCGAAAAGCAGGGATAACTAAGGGCAGCATCTACTACTACTACAACAGCAAGGAGGACCTGCTGTACGACATTGCAGACGGCTATCTGGAGCTGCTTTTTCACGATCTGACGGTCTGGGTGGAGGACGAGAACAAGGACACCTCCCTCCCCAGATTTCTGCGCTATGTATTTCAGCGCGGCGTCGCCGACCCCGGGAAGAGCCTTCGCCTGCACCTGACTCTTGAGGCAATTGCCGGCAATGAAAAGCTGCGGGAAAAGCTCCTTGGCAGATACCGCATGTTCAAAAACATATTGAGCGAAAAGCTGCAGGAGAGGAAGCCCGGAGCCGACGGCGAATATGAGGCTTGGACTATACTTGTCATGGTCGACGGACTGCTCATCCAGAGCCTTCTCAAAAATCCCGATATAGACGTTGACAAGTTCATTGAGGATACTGTTGAAAAACTAAAACAGTAATAACTCGGGCAGGACATGGATACTATTTTTTCTCCACTCCTTTTGCTCTGGGAATGAAATAGCAAAGCAGAGTGCAGCGACGGCTTCCGTCATCGCAGCACTCTGCTTTGCTTTGCCTAGCCCAATCTCCGCTTGTGAGTCGCCCGATTTGCTTTTTATAAAGAAATGTGTTATAGTACTATATAATATCATAGTAAAAAGAACCGTCTAAAGATTTCAGAAGGGCTTTTTGTATTTCTGCCGTTTGGCATTGATATGGAAAGTCCGTTTTTCTTTATGCAATTAAGGAGGCATCTATCGTGGATTTATCTGACATACCTGTTTTGCACAAAGTTTTCGGAAAAGGGTCGATTTGTGAATGCGATGAAGACACTGTTTCTGTGAGCTTTGGTTCAGGTATAAAAAAATTCATTTTTCCGGATGCATTCAGAAATCATCTTATACTGACCGATATAAAAGGTAAGCAATATGTGGATGGCATCCTGAAGAATATTGACAGGGAAAACAAGTTAAGAGCGGAAAAGGATCTGCGCGACGTGGAAAGAAGGAAGCTGTTCAGCAAATTGCCTCTTCACAAGAGTTCTCAGGCGGCATTTGGGTTTATTGACAACAACATGCAGGACGTTCTGGACAATTGGTCTGTTTTTATCGGCAACTACCGTTCAGGCTATAATCGGGGCAACCCAAGAACTCCTTCCCGCATATACCCCAATTCGGCCTGTCTGCTTACTTATCTCGGGGAAAAAGAACCGGAAGAAAACAGACTCATCTGGGGTGTTTTCATGGCAGATGAGGATTTTTCCGGGCCTGACTGCAATGACGGGATAATTCCCGCACATAAAAAATTTCGGATCATTCTTGACGAGAACGAGAGGAAAGGCTTCCCATTCTGGAGCTATTTTGATAGTGAATTAAAAACCGGCAAATTGAAGTGGGGTTCTGTGGAGGCCAAGTACTTTTCAAATAATACAATGGCCCAAATTCTATATGATATCCTGGCGGTCAAGCAGGGTACAGAACAGCAAAAATTATGTGAGGAATTTATCGAATATTTCTGCGAGATGAACAAAATCAACATAAAGCAGCTCAAGAACAGAACAGAGAGAGAAAAGGAATAACCCTGAGCATTAAATTCTGTTTAAGCCGATTAAGCAGTTTATAAACATTAAAGAGCCATAAAATAATTGGAGGTATAAAATGAACATTTTAAAAGTTGAAAACCGAAATGCGGACATGAAGGCCAAACAGCTGCGAAAATCCGGAATTATCCCCGTTAGCCTGTACGGCAGCGACATCGAGAACTCACTTCTCCTTCAGACTACAGAGGCTGAGGCAAAGAAACTGTTAAAATCCAGCGCAAAGGACAGCGGCGTGGTTTTGCATATTGACGGTAAAAAAGCGGTCGCACTGCTCAGAGAGATAAAATACAATCCTCTGGGCAGCCAAATCGAAAATCTGAGCTTCCAAAAGCTGATCGAAGATGAAAAAGTCTCCAGTACCGCCCAGATAGTTCTTGTGAACAAGGAAAAAGTTCCGGAATTCATACAGCAGTCGCTCTTTGACGTCTCATACAGAGCATACCCTTCAAGCCTTATTGATAAAATTGAAATTGACCTCGAAGGTATGAAAGCTGGCGACGTTGTCAGAGTCGAGGATCTCGACATAGCAAAAAATGAGGACATTGAGCTTTTAACAGCCCCAGAAGAGATGATAATATCAATAATAGAAAACAGGAATGGCGTATCTGACCAGGAGGAGACGGAAGAGCCGCAGGAGGCCTAGCAGAAACCGTATAACGCACACACCTCAGCCTGCCCTTGAACCATATATCGACTTTTCGGATATGGTTACTTAACCGAACAAAAGCCGCAGCGGAGTCAGAACTCTTGTCTGCTGAATATTGTCTATATAAGCCTTCTGTGATATTATTTCAGAAGGTTTATATTTTTTTAGGCCGACAGCCTGAATACTTGCAGATGCAGCATTGTCAAATATAAATACGTCCCGCAAAACGCAGATGAGGCTGTATGACTATTTATAGAAGAGAATTGATGTGATATATATTGAATGTAGTTTCCGAAAAGCTCAAAGAGGCAGTTCTCTCGGTAGTACCGATTATTATTATCGTTCTGATATTGAATTTTACGATCTCTCCTCTTGACACCGCCTCTCTGCTAAAATTTCTTATCGGCGCACTCTTAATAATACTGGGGCTTCTCCTCTTTCTCATCGGAGTGGAAATCTGTATAACCCCTATAGGGCAGCTGATGGGTTCCTTTATCGCAAAGTCCAATAGAATATGGATAGTCGCAGTTTTCGGAATGCTTTTTGGTTTTTTGATTTCAATCGCAGAGCCGGATCTGCATATACTGGCCGGTCAGGTCGATACGGTGACATTGGGGGTAATTTCAAAACTGAGCGTCGTCATAATAGTCTCGCTCGGTGTAGCTGTTTTGCTCTCCTTAGGCTTGGTCAGGATCCTGTATAACATTCCCCTTAACACCACCTTATTCGTCATCTATGCAATCATTCTGTTCTTCTCTGTCTTTTCCTCCTCAGAATTTCTTGCGATCTCTTTCGATGCCTCAGGCGCCACTACCGGTGCTCTGACCGTGCCCTTTATCCTTGCGCTTGCAAACGGCGTTTCCGCATTAAAAAAAGACAGT
>JAAYCC010000092.1 GCA_012729875.1 Clostridiales bacterium
GAAAAACTCCATGCGGTCCTCAAGCCCGCCGTAGATCTGCTGGCGGGTATTCCCTCCGTTGTCTATGGATTTTTCGGTCTCATGGTCATAGTACCCGCTATACGAAACGCCTTCGGTTGCAGCGGCACCGGCCTTTTAGCTGCGAGCCTTATGCTGGGTATCATGATCCTGCCGACAATCATAAGTGTATCCGAAGCGGCAATCCGCGCAGTGCCGGACAGCTATTACGAGGGCAGTCTCGCGCTCGGCGCCAGCCATGAACGCAGCGTTTTCCGCGCAGTGCTGCCCGCAGCAAGATCCGGTATAGTCTCCGCTGTCATCCTCGGCGTGGGCAGAGCCGTCGGTGAGACCATGGCTGTTATTATGGTAGCCGGAAATCAGGCCGTGGTCCCGTCTTCAATAATAAAGGGGCTGCGAACCCTTACTGCGAATATAGTACTCGAGATGGGCTACGCCGCAGACCTGCACCGTGACGCTCTCATCGCCACTGCGGTTGTGCTGTTCGTCTTCATCCTGATAATCAACCTCCTGTTCTCTGTGATGAAAAGGAGGTCTGCGGCATGAGCGGAAAAGCAAAGGCGGAAAGTATCGTTCTCCGAACCCTCGTCTACCTCGCGGCGGCTGTCACCATCACCGCGCTGGCCGCCATAATCGTCTATATTCTCATAAAGGGCATACCGGCCCTGTCCTGGGATATGTTCTCTCTCAAATACACCGCTGAGAACTGCTCTCTGCTGCCGGCCCTCATAAACACCGTTGTTGTGACTGCGCTGTCACTCGTCATAGCCGTGCCGCTGGGCATTTTCTCAGCTATATATCTGGTGGAGTATGCCAGACGCGGCAGTCGGCTGGTCTCCGCCGTGCGCCTCACCGCCGAGACGCTGTCGGGTATTCCCTCTATAGTCTACGGTCTGTTTGGCTACCTCCTTTTTGTAAATTTTCTCGGCTTTGGCTATTCACTGCTCGCAGGCGCGCTGACGCTGTCCATCATGATATTGCCCGTCATAATGCGCACAAGCGAGGAGGCTCTTATGAGCGTTCCGGACAGCTACCGAGAGGGCAGCTTCGGGCTTGGCGCGGGAAAGCTGCGCACTGTGTTCAGGATAGTCCTGCCCTCTGCCGTCCCGGGCATCATGTCCGGCGTCATACTCTCAATAGGCAGAATAGTCGGAGAGACGGCGGCGCTCATATTTACGGCGGGCTCCGTAGCCCAGATACCCCGCAATCTGCTGGGCTCCGGAAGGACGCTCTCCGTGCACCTGTACGCCCTTTGGAACGAGGGTCTCGACACCGAAAAATCCTATGCCACGGCGGTGGTTTTGCTGCTCATAGTCGTCGCAATAAACGCGATGTCGGCAAAGCTCGCCAGGGAGATACAGAAAGGATAGTTCAATGTACAAATTTGAGATCAAAGATCTTGACCTCTTTTACGGAAGCTTTCAGGCGCTGAAAAAAATATGCCTTGGCATCTCCGACCACGAGATAACCGCTTTCATAGGCCCATCGGGCTGCGGAAAGTCCACCCTGTTAAAAAGCCTGAACCGTATGAACGATCTGGTGGAGGGCTGCAGAATAGAGGGCAGCGTAACGCTGGACGGGGAGGACATCTACAGCAAAAAAACAGATGTCAACGACCTGCGCCGGAGGGTGGGCATGGTCTTTCAGAAGCCCAACCCCTTTCCCATGAGCATATACGACAACATTGCCTACGGGCCGCGCACCCACGGAGTCACAGGCAAGGCAAAGCTCGACGATATAGTGGAAAAATCCCTCAGAGGCGCGGCAATATGGGACGAGCTGAAAGACCGGCTTAAAAAATCCGCGCTGGGACTCTCGGGCGGACAGCAGCAGAGGCTATGCATAGCCCGCGCGCTGGCGGTGGAACCTGACGTGCTTCTCATGGACGAGCCGACATCCGCGCTTGACCCAATCTCAACAGGCAAAATAGAGGATCTCGCCGTGGAGTTGCGTCAAAAATACTGCATCATTATGGTCACCCACAACATGCAGCAGGCCACAAGGATCTCCGATAAAACGGCATTTTTCCTGTCGGGCGAGATAATCGAGTTCGGCAGCACGGAGGAGTTGTTCTCTTACCCAAAGGATCAGCGAACAGAAGATTACATCACAGGACGTTTCGGATAAAAAGAGGAGGGAAACACCATGCGTAACAAATTTGACGAACAGCTTGACAAGCTCAACAACGACCTTGTTGAAATGGGCGCTCTCTGCGAAAGCGCTATAGCCTGCGCCGTAAAAGCACTGCTTACAAACGACAAGGAGCTGGCGAAGGAGGCCATGCGCATAGAGGACGAAACGGATCATAAGGAGACGGAGATCGAAACTCTCTGTCTGCGGCTGCTTCTGCAGCAGCAGCCTGTTGCGCGCGACCTTAGGGTCATTTCAGCCGCTCTTAAAATGATAACCGACATGGAGCGTATAGCCGATCAGGCTGAGGATATAGCGGAGATAGTCCTGACAATCGATCTCTCCGAAACAATAGAATACCTGCATGTCTCCGAGATGGCCCAAGCGGCAATAAAGATGGTCACAGACAGCGTGGAGTCCTTCGTAGCCAAAGATTTGGAGCTCGCCCGCTCCGTCATGGCCTACGACGATATTGTGGACGGGCTATTCATAAAGGTGCGGGACGCCATTGTGGAGCTAATATCCAAAGACCCCCGGCGCGGTCTTGCGGCTGTGGATATACTGATGATTGCAAAATACCTTGAACGCATCGGCGACCACGCCACGAACATAGCCGAATGGGTAGAATTTTCCATCACAGGCGTACATGTCAGCAGTTGACAAAATAGCACAAAAGCGCCGCTCCTTTAAGGGCGGCGCTTTTCTGTGCCATATTTTATAGTGCGTCACAACCGCTGAGGGTCCGCATAAGTATCACTGAGCAGAGCTGATCATGTTCATCCTCAGTCAGAATAACGACGATTTTTGCCCAGCAGAAATCGCTTTGGGATTTTTGCTGACGGATAATCTGCGTAAGTACCCTCTCTCCTCTGCTGAAGGACTCTGCCATAAAATCGCGGTCCAGCATCTCTCTGCAAGCTTCCCTGTCCTCATCGTACGCCTTTTCAATCAGCGACATGAAAAGGTCATCCGCAATGCCGATCTCCGGACCGAAGTCTATGCCGTAGCTGCTGTATTCGAGCATATTGTAGCTGTTTTCAACAAGATTTGCCGATGCGATGAAGGGGAAGAATACTGCCAGCGAATACATCAAAAGAGCTGTCTCCTCCATATCGAACATTATGGCGTCGCGTATACTGGCTTCGGCGTCCTCATATTCATACTCGCTGTTCTCCATTTCGGGTGTGTAAACCGCATATGCATTCTTGGTGTCCCGCTTTACAAAGTACATCGCTTTATCGGCCTTGCGGTAGAGCTCCTCAAAAGAGTCCCCCGGTCGGGCAATTACAAGGCCCATGCTGCATCGAATCGGGTAGTCGTTGTTCCTGCCTATGTGCAGAGAAAAAATCTTGTGGGACAGCGCGGTGAGCGTCGCCCTTATTTTGTTCTCCTCGCCCATTCCGCTTAGCAAAACCATAAACTCGTCGCCTCCGATGCGTCCGATAATGTCGGTGCTGCGGAAGTGAGCTTTCAGCGTACCTGCCACCATGGAGATTGCACGGTCGCCCTCGGTATGCCCAAAGCTGTCATTTATTATCTTTAAATCGTCAATATCGGCAATGAGCACTGCCGAGGGCGCCATATCCCCGCTCTCCAGCGCAAGCGATATCAGCTCCTCTGTTGCGGACTTGTTGTAAAGTCCGGTAGCGAAGTCCATCTGGGCGCGGTGCTTCAGCAGTTCTCTTTCCTTCACCTGCCGGTCTATGTCAGAGTATTTGCCCATAACGCGCGTAATATAGCCGCTGTCGTCGGCAAAAGAGCTGATAGTCAGCATAAACCACTTGTATGCGCCGTCCTTGGTTTTGAGCCGAAGTTCCAGAGAAACGCCCTTTTCCGC
>JAAYCC010000093.1 GCA_012729875.1 Clostridiales bacterium
CGCTTCGGAAAAACATGTTACAGGTTGTTAAGCCCGTCGTACATGGAGGCCATCGGCATTATGACCGAGAGGACTATGCCGCCGATGATAACGGCGAGGAACAGAATAATGAGCGGCTCCAAAAGCGCCATGAGCTGCTGTGTCGCCTCCTGCACCTCGTCCTCGTAGTATTCGGCGAGCTTGTTCAGCATGCTGTCTATGTCGCCCGTCTCCTCGCCTATGTCTATCATCTGGTAGACCAGGGGCGGGAAAAGACCGCCCTCTCTGAACTGCTTGGCGAGCGGCGCGCCGACCATCACCTGGTCGCGGGCCTTGTCCATCTCCTCCCTGAACCAGATATTGCTCATGGTCCCGGCGGTTATCTGCAGAGCGTCCATCAGCGAAAGGCCGCTGCCCAGAAGTGTCGCAAGCGTTCTTGCCATCTGCGCGGACGCGTTCTTGACTGTCAGCTTGCTGGTGGGGCCGAACTTTATTGCGAGTCTTCCAAAGAAATGCTCGCCAAGGTCGGTTTTTTTGAAGGCCTTTATGCCCATGACAACTGCAATAATTATCACAAGGACTATGTACCAATAGCCCTGAATGAAATTCGAGGCGGCTATGACGAACTTTGTGATGCCCGGAAGCTCGGAGCCGAGTTCTGTCAGCATCTCCTCGAAGGTAGGCACGACGAAGGACAGGAGCAGAACGACCGCGGCTATCGCTATGAAGAAAATTATGGTCGGGTACATGCTCGCCTTTTTTATGGCCGCCTTAAGAATCGCCTCTTTTTCGAACTGCTCCGCCATGCGGGAGAAGGAGACGTCCAGTGAGCCGGAGGCCTCGCCCGCCTCCACAAGGGTCACGAACATTCTCGGGAAAACGTCCGGATGCTGACCCATGGCGGCCGCGAGGGTCTCGCCGTATTCAATGGTCTTTTTGCAGTCGTTTATCGCGTCGCGGAGCATTTTGTTTTCCGTCTGCTGACCGAGCATATCAAAGGCGGTCATGACGGGGACGCCCGCGTCTATTATGCTGACGAACTGTCGGCAGAAGACCGCAAGATCGCGGGGTTTGGGCTTTTTTTCAAGAAAGCCTATATGTATATCTTTTTCAAGAGTTCCGGCCTCTTCACACCTGATAACGGTATTTCCGCCGTTTTTCAGCTCCGCCATGACGGCCTCGCGGTTGTCTCCCGTGATGCTGCCCTTTGCGCGTTTGCCGGCGCTGCTCAGAACCTCGTATGAGAAATTCGCCAAGATTATCACTCTCCTAACAGAAAAGTCGGGACGCTGCCCAGCCGGTCAGATAAAGCGCTTTGCCATCGCCACATGGTCCTGCGAGAAATACAGCGCGTTATCCGCCGAGATCTTCCCGGCAAGAAACAGCTCGTAGAGCGCATCGTCCATAGTGAGCATGCCCGCCTTGCGGTTTGTCTGCATGACGGTGGGTATCTGGAAGGTCTTCGCCTCGCGGATGTGGTTGCGAATAGCGCCGTTTGAGAGCATGACCTCTATTGCGGCCACACGGCCCTTGCCGTCCGCCCTCGGGATCAGCTGCTGGGACACTACGCACTCGAGAACGTCCGCCAGCTGGGTGCGTATCTGCTGCTGCTGGTATGGCGGGAAAACGTCTATTATGCGGTCGATGGTGCTCGCAGCGCCGACGGTGTGCAGAGTGGAGAAGACCAGATGCCCGGTTTCGGCCGCGGTGACTGCTATGGAGATGGTCTCCAGATCGCGCATCTCGCCGACGAGGATAACATCTGGATCCTGACGGAGCGCCGCGCGCAGGGCGCTGGCGTAGTCATGGGAGTCCGTCCCTATCTCGCGCTGGTTCACGATTGATTTGTCGTGTGTGTGGAGATATTCGATGGGATCCTCAAGAGTTATTATATGGTAGGGATACTTGTGGTTGATGACGTTAATGAGCGCGGCAAGGGTCGTGGACTTGCCGCTGCCCGTGGCGCCCGTGACAAGGATGAGCCCGCGGCGCTTGTCCGTCATGCTGACGACGGACTGGGGAATGCCCAGCTCGTCCGGGGCGGGGATACGGAGGTTCAGGATCCGCACCGCAACGGCGACGCTGCCGCGCTGATAGAACACGTTTACGCGGAAGCGGCCCAATTTTGGTATGGAATATGCAAAGTCAACCTCGCCTTGGGTCATAAGCGAGTTCCACTGGAGCTCGGAGGTTATTTCCTTTGCTATCTGGGAAATGTCCGACGGCGTGAGCTTTGCCTCGTCTATGGGCACTATCTCACCGGTTATTCTCGCGGACGGGGGAACCCCCACGCTGAGGTGTACGTCCGAGGCGTGCATCTCTATGGCTCTCTCCATCAGCTCGTAAAATGTCATCATATCATGTTCCCCTTAAAATCTCTTGTCAGTAATAGTACCGTATATTCCAGGGGTCAGTTCTCGAAGGATACCTTGAGCATCTCCTGTATCGTGGTAACGCCCTCCAAAACGAGACCTGCGGCCGCGGAGCGCAGGGTCACCATGCCGCATTTGTCTATGGCCGTCTGTTTTATCTCCTCGGTGGGCGCCTTGGTCGATATAAGACGCTTCAGCTCGGGACCGATTTCCATTATCTCGAAAACGGCTGTCCTCCCGTGGAAGCCCGTTTCAGCGCAGAGAGGGCAGCCGCCCTGCTCGTATATCGTCAGAGGCTTTTCGGGGTCTAGACCCAGCAGAAGCTTTTCCTCATAGGCCGCTTCGTGCGGCTTTTTGCAGTTTGGGCACAGCTTGCGGACAAGCCTCTGCGCTATAACGCCGACTATGGAGTCCGCAAGCAGGTAGCTCTCAACGCCCATGTCCAAAAGCCTTGTTATAGACGCCGCCGCGCTGTTGGTATGCAGTGTTGACACGACCAAATGCCCGGTTATGGACGCCTGTACGGCAATGGACGCGGTCTCAATGTCTCGGATCTCACCTATCATGATTATGTCCGGATCCTGACGGAGTATCGAGCGCAGGGCACTCGCAAAGGAGAGATCCGCCTTGGGGTTGACCTGGACCTGGTTTATACCCGGTATACTCGCCTCGACAGGGTCCTCGACAGTGATTATATTGACGGCCTCGGAGTTCAGCTCCGACAGCGCTGTGTACAGTGTTGTGGATTTTCCGCTCCCGGTGGGGCCCGTGACCAGCAAAATGCCGTTCGGGTTTTGGAGGATGTGGTCGAAGTGCTCCATATCGCCGGGCTTTAGCCCCAGTTCGGATTTGGCCTTGGTGAGAGACACGGTGTTCGCAAGGCGCATAACGACCTTTTCGCCAAAGTACGACGGAAGAACGGAGACGCGGATGTCGTATTCCATACGGTCTACTATCATTGTTATTCGGCCGTCCTGAGGCTTGCGCTTTTCGGAAATATCCATGCCGCCGAGGATCTTTATACGGGC
>JAAYCC010000013.1 GCA_012729875.1 Clostridiales bacterium
GTTCTGAAGCTTTTTCCGGAAAACTCGGGCGATATCCTAAAACTTGGAGCGCCGGAATTTCTCGAACTATTGGGCGAATACGGCCTCAAATTCCGTCTTGTACCCTTTCGCACAGTCGGCACTGAGACAGCTCTTCTGCCTGTCTTCCGTCCCGACGCAATATTCGTGAACGGGCGGCAGAAAAAAGACCTGCTGCTTGGGCTGACCTCGCGGAGCCTGAGTTCCGATGGCGAGTATTCGGCAATCCTATAATAATTATGTAAACTACATGGAGGTACGTATATGGGTAAAAAAGTCAGTTCTCTACGGATAAAGCTCTACATTTCCCTCTACCAGACGCTGTCGCGGCTGGGTCTTCTGCACTTAGACCCTGTACACTACATCGGAGGCAGCGACGTTCTCCCGCCGCCGCTAAGTAAAGAGGAAGAAGCTCACGCCATCGATGCTCTGAACATCGGTGACGAGCAGGCAAAAAAGCTCCTTATTGAGCATAACCTGCGGCTTGTCGTCTATATAGCCCGGCGTTTTGAGAACACAGGCGTAGGACTGGAAGATCTGATATCAATAGGCACGATCGGGCTTATTAAAGCCATTAACACCTTCAACTCTGAAAAAAATATAAAACTCGCAACCTACGCCTCCAGATGCGTGGAAAACGAGATACTCATGTATCTCCGCAAGATAAGCGCGCAGAAATCCGAGGTATCTCTGGACGAACCTCTGAACACCGACTGGGACGGCAACGAGCTCTTGCTCAGCGATGTGCTGGGCTCCGACGGTGAAGAAATTTTTCGGTCAATAGAGGAGGACGCGGATAAGCGTATGCTGCTCAACGCAATAGACGGTCTGAGTGAGCGCGAAAGGGCAATAATCGTCATGCGCTTCGGACTATATGGCTCAAAAGAGTTCACACAGAAAGAGGTCGCCGACATAATGGGCATTTCCCAGTCCTACATAAGCAGATTAGAAAAGCGTATCATCTCCCGGCTCCGCAGGGAGATGATACGCCACAGCTAATTAATTATGTAAACTAACACCTTTTGTTTTCAGCTTCCGCAAGAGGCAAAGCCACCGGCAGATCCCAGCAAAAAACTGTAGCCAGAATGCGTATAAGACAGGTCAGAGCCAGACCGGCAAAGATCGCGACCGCGTCAGATATCGGCCCCCTGCTCAACAGGTAATAAGCAGTGCTGCCCGCAAGGGCGGCGATGGCATATACTCTCTTGCGCAGAACAAACGGAATACTGCGGCTCATGACGTCTCGCAGAAGCCCTCCGCCGATACCGGTAAGCAGACCTAGGAATACGCACAAAAACGCATTCTCGCCGAAGCCATAGACTATGCCGACTCTGGTGCCGGATACGGCAAAGGCCCCGAGACCGACAGCGTCGAAGATGTTGTTTATGTCGTCTATCCGCCTAGCATTATCAAAATAGCCTCTACGGGCAAAAAATGCGATTAGAAATACTGCCAGCGAAACGCCGCAGGCTATAAGCACATACTCCATACGCACAAAAGCCATGGGCGGAAAACAGCCTATGAGCATATCGCGGACAATCCCGCCTCCGACCGCAGTCGTCATACCCAGAAATACAACTCCGAAAATGTCCAATCTGCGCTCTATGGCGACCATTGCGCCGGATACCGCAAAAGCTATGGTGCCAGTCAGCTCAAGTATGTAAAAGACGCTCTCTGTTAGACCCATTATAATCCCTCCCAAAATGCAGCTCTATAATTATATGTTTGGGCTTGGCTCTTGTCAAACAAAAAGCCTCCGAAATACTTCGGAGGCTTGCGTGTTATTAAAAATATTATTCGCTCTTACTGCCAAAAAGGTTTTTGAGAAAGTCTCCCACGGCCACGAAAAACTCCTTGACCGACTGAGCTACCTGCTGAACGGTGGTCTGGGCCTTTGCAATCGTCTGGATCCACTCCTGTGCCTGTTCCACACGCTGTTTAAGAGCGTCGTCGTCCAAACCCTCAAGGGAGCGTACGAGCTTTATGATCTGGGTGATCTGACCGTCGCTGATGTTGACATTGTAATCCTTTGCGATCTTAATGATCTCTTCTCTCAGCTCTTCGTCTGTCATATTGACCGTGTCGCCGAGGATGAGCTTTAGCTCGTTGACAATTGCGACAGCGTCATAGCTGCCGATCTCGTCGGCAAGCTCGGCAGTGACAACAAGCTCCTGAGTACCCGCCAACTTAGCTGACTCGTCAAGCTTTTCTCCGGTGATATCCTCATAGGCCTTGTACACGCCGGTGAGCGCAGCGGTTCCTGAGACTACCACAGGGCTTGTTACGATAAGCTTCGCGTCTGTAATTCCAGCCGTCACAAGCGCGTTTATATACATCTCCTTGGTACACCAGTCGACGTTTGACACCTCGACTTGCAGACCTTTGCCCTCGGCAAGCGTCTCAATATATACGCATGAGATGGACCTGGTTCCTATTATGGATTCTGCTACAAGGCCGTCAAGGTACTCGCGCTCCTCGCTGTTTTTAACGGTCA
>JAAYCC010000094.1 GCA_012729875.1 Clostridiales bacterium
GGTGTCCCGATACTGGATATGGAGATTATTCTGGAAACGCTGTCCGACTATGCGCCCACCGTAAGGGATAATGATATGCTCACGGAGCATGTCAGACATGCCCTGAAGCGCACCATTACAAGAAAGTTTTCGTCTGCCGGACAGCTCAAGGTCATCACTCTTGACGGAGAAATCGAGGACGCGATTATAAAAAGCGTAAAGAGAACGGAGAGCGGTGCATACCTTACTCTCGAACCCGACATGATCCAGAGAATTGTTGCAGGAACAAAGCAGCAGATTGATAAAATAAGAAAGCTTGTACAGGAGCCGGTCGTACTGACCTCCCCTGTTGTCCGGGTCTATTATAAAAAGCTCATAGATCAGTTCTACCCCGACATCACAGTGCTGTCATTCAGCGATTTGGATTCCTCTGTACAGGTGCAGTCGCTGGGAATTGTGAAGGCATAGACATAAGGCTTTAGAAGGAGGAGAACATGGCTTCTAACGGCAGAAATGCTATAAAAGAGATAAAAGTGGACAAGCCCGAAGAACTCATGCGCCTCTACAAGACCACGGGAGACGTCAAGCTGCGCAACCAGCTTGTAATGCACTATATTCAGCTGGTCAATATTGCCATTTACAGCATGCGTTCGATTCTCTTGTCCAATATACCGTTTGAGGACTTTTTTAATCAAGGCGTTCTGGCACTGATTGAGTGCATAGAGCGCTATGATCCGGGCAGGGGAGCAAGTTTTGATACATACAGTTATCTCGGTATCAGAGGCTCGATACTGAAATACCTCCGGAAACAGAACTGGCTTCCGAATCGCGTCTGGGAAGCGAGAAAAAAGATAATGCATGGGCGCACGGAGCTTGAACAGATTCTTATGCGGGAACCGACTGACAAGGAGCTGGCAGATTACGTCGGAGTAAGCGAAAAACAGCTTGAGGGTCTGATTACCGAAATGTCGGCGGTGGATACAGTTTCATTTGAGGAGCTTCTTGAGAGCAAATACTTCAGCGCTGTGGAGGGCCGGGGGCTCGCAGATGACTCCAATATTTCGGACAATCTGATTCAGGAGGAACTGCTTGAGGCGCTGGTGGAGGCGATCGACGGGCTGCCGCCCAAACAGAAGCAGGTCATTTCGCTGTATTACTATGAAAATTTAAATTTGCGTGAGATAGGCGAGGTCCTGTGCGTATCGCAGCAGCGTGTGTCACAGATCCGGGCAAAGGCGCTGGAGAGCCTGACCGAAGCCATGAGACAGTTTGATGCCGGAGAAAAAATACGGACTGACAGGAGAGAAGGTTAAAATATGTTTTCTGGATACTATACGATCGCCTCGGGGCTGATTACGAGTCAAAGAAATGTAGAGACAATCGGAAACAATCTCATGAACATCAAGACGCCGGGCTACCGCAAAGAGAGGATAGTAAACTCTGCATTTGAGCAGGAGCTCATGTCACGCATGGATTCCTCCGGGAAAAAAGTGTTGGGCGATGGTATCGGTGCGACTGTTGCTATAGTGGGCGATTCACTGACACAGTTCAACACGGGTTTATTCAAGGAGACCGGGCGCGGTCTTGACGTGGCGATCAACGGGAACGGTTTTTTCAACATAAAGGGCCAAGACGGGAAGACCTATCTGACACGAAACGGCTCCTTTGATATCGACAAGGAGGGCTACCTCGTTTTGCCCGGTATTGGAAGGGTGCAGGGTCGGAACGGGGACATATCTGTAAAAACCTCAGACATAACTATCGCCTCAGACGGGACGGTCACACGCGCCGACGGAGCGGTTCTCGGCAAAATCCTTGTCACCTCAACTGATGACAACTCCGTTCTTGAGAGGACTCCGAACGGACTGTTTACATCTCAGACTCCTCTCACGGATTCCGCTGACAGTGAGCTTATTCAGAACAGTCTCGAACTGTCGAATGTTGATATGAACACTGAGCTGACCGATCTCATCGCGGCACAGAGACGCCTGCAGAGTTGTTCTTCGGCGCTGAAGATAATCGACCAGATCGACCGCAAGGCGGCCTCGCAAATCGCTTCTATATAGGAGAAGAGGTAAGCTCTACTAACGGCTTTTAGGGAGGCAGAAAAATGAACACAGCTTTTTACACCGGAGCTTCCGGACTGATGGCATTTCAGACCAAGATGAACGAAATAGGGAACAATATTGCCAATGTAAACACCAACGGCTACAGACCTGTCAAGACGGCATTCAGTGACCTCCTGTATTCAGAGATGTATATTAAATCAGCCCAGCTTCTAACAGGTCATGGCGTAAAGGCTGCTTATTCAGGGATTGACGCTAGCCAGGGGGCGCCTGCCGCCACACAGGGGGAGTTTAATCTTGCCATTGTGGGGAAAGGGTGGTTTGCCGTAGATACGGGCAGCGAGACCCTCTATACAAGGGACGGCTCCTTCAGTATTGACATTTCTGGATCCAATGCGTATCTTGTAAACCAAAACGGCTATTATGTTCTCGATAATGAAGGAAAGAAGATAAGCGCAGAGATAGGAACCGCTTCACCGACTGTAGACAGTGAAAAGCTGACGGGGAAAGTCGGCGTATTCGATTTCGCATATCCCGAAGCACTCACGCCTGCGGCGTCAAATTGCTATCGTGCCAACGATCTGACAGGAGCTGCCGGAGTCTCCGCCGAGGGTAAATATAAGATACTCAGCGGGTATCTGGAGCAGTCGGGCGTATCGCTGCCCGATGAGATGACCGACCTCATTGTTGCACAGAGGGGGTATGCGCTGAGCGCACGGGTCGTTCAGACCGCTGATGAGATCGAACAGACCGTTAATTCACTGAGAACATAGAGCTTTATTTGAAAATGGAAGACGCCTTAGTAATATAAGGGGCGGCAGTCGGAGGTAAGTATGGCAATAAACGATTATGGAGACTTGAACGAAATACAATTGGATGCGCTGAAGGAGATTGGCAATATCGGTTCCGGGAATGCTGCAACGGCACTTTCGGCAATGCTGGAAAGAGAAGTAAATATTGCCGTTCCAAAAATCAATGTTTTGGACTACAGCTCCGTCTGTGATACGCTTGGCGGGCCGGAGCAGCTCCTGGTGGGAATACTCTTTGGCATTAGCGGGGACATAACCGGGATGATAATGTTTTTGCTCCATAAGGAATTTGCTCATATGGTGCTCAACTCTCTTGTAGGATCTGAATTTGATGGTTATTCAGGGCTCGATGAAATGGACAAGAGCACGATCCAAGAGGTTGGGAACATAATGGCGGGATCGTATGTAAATGCTATGGCAGCAATGACGGGCCTCACCATTGACCTTTCAGTGCCTACAATGAATGTTGATATGGCGGGTGCGCTCCTCAGTGTACCGGCTATCTACTATGCCAACATAAGCGACAAAATAATTGTAATCGAGGATGAGTTCGGTCACGAACAGGTTGGGGCATCAAGCCATGTTCTTCTAATTCCGGAGGTTGATGGTCTGACTAAATTAATGAAGAGTTTGGGGCTGGATTCATGAGCAAGACTATTGTTGTCGGAATAGCGGACTATAACATTGCCAAAGATTGCGACGTTCTGGTTACATATGCATTGGGGTCTTGCGTTGGTATCTGCCTTTATGATCCGCTGACAAAAATCGCGGGATTATCGCATATAATGCTTCCAACTATAACAGAGTTTAACGATCCGCGCATGACTTTACAGCGGGGGAAATATGCGGACACGGCTATCGAGCTGCTTATGCAGAGTATGATAAATGCGGGGGCTCTGAGAATACGGCTGAGGGCGAAAATTGCCGGAGGCGCACAGATGTTTGCGCCAATTAACAATAAAAATCTCGCCGGAATTGGCGAGCGGAATGTTATTGCAGTGAAAAAAGAGCTTGCGAGGCTGAGGATACCGATTGTTGCCGAGGATACGGGCAAAGATTACGGAAGGACGCAATTTTTAAGTGCGGAGGACGGGAAAATGAGGATAAAATCAGTGAACAGGGGAGAGTCTATCTACTAATTATCAGGACTCAGGTTTAGATTTCTGAGATATAATTGAAGGGGGCAGAGAAAATGCAAAATCAAAGGCAGTCGGAAATACTTCTGGAATCGGGATTAAACGAACTGGAAATTATGGAGTTTACCATTGGAGATCAGCTCTTTGGCATTAATGTCGCTAAGGTTCGTGAAATAATGATGGTTGAGCCGGTCAAACATATGCAAAAGTCCAATCAATATGTCGAGGGCGTTTTTAAGCCGAGGGATAAGGTGCTTACAGTTATTGACCTGGCCTCTTTTCTGGAGCTTGGCGCGTCTGAAAAACCCGAACGCGATATTTTTATCGTCACCGGCTTCAACAACAGCGAGTATGCCTTCCATGTTCACACTGTTGTCGGAATCGACAGAATATACGGGACACAGATGAAGAAGCCCGACCCAGTCATCTTTGGAGGCAAAGAGGGAGTTGCGACAGGCATAGTTGAGTTTGACAACAAGCTGATCACTATTCTGGATTTTGAAGCAATAGTCGCGGAAATTTGCCCCGAATCGAGTATTATGTATGAGGAAATCGAAAATCTCGGCGATCGCAAGAGAAACGACACTCATATTCTGATAGCTGAGGATTCGACTCTGCTTTCAAAAATGATTTTGGATGCGCTCCACAAAGCGGGTTATATCAATACCGTGAAGTTTAGTAACGGGCAGGAAGCCTGGGATTACCTGTGTGAAATCCGTGACGGCGGCGATAATGTCGATGACTTTGTAAACTGCATTATAACCGATATAGAAATGCCTGAAATGGACGGACACAGGCTTACGAAGCTTGTAAAGACCGACGACAGCCTTAAGCATATACCGCTTGTTATTTTCTCTTCGCTGATAAGCGCGGAGATGCGGATAAAGGGCAGAGAATTAGGTGCGGACGAGCAGATAACAAAGCCGGAAATCGGCAAGCTTGTCGGTGTCATCGACGGCCTTACAATAAAATAGGTGCTTGGAGACATTCCCCAAGCGTCTGAGAATTAATAAGTTGAGCAGACCGGCGGCTATCTACCGCCGGTCTGCCCAATTTTTATATGCATTTAGCCGCCTGACCTCGCTGCTTAGTCTTCTGCCTCTGAGCTTTGAGATTTACCAGATACGAAAAGCCTGTACTGGCTTGTCATTTCGGAGAGGATCTTTGCCTGAGCTGCAAGCTCCTCGGAAGCTGCCGCGCTCTCTTCGGCCGTAGCTGAGTTTATCTGCACGACGGATGAGACCTGATCTATGCCCTGCAGGACCTCCTCTGTCGCTGAGGCCTGGTTTTGTGATGCATCGGCAATCTTCAGGATAGCGTTATTGACAAAGGTCGATTTTTCTTCAACAAGCTGCAGTGACTGTGCAGTCGCATCGGCTATCTTCCGACCGTTTTCGACCGCCACGACTGTGCTTTCGACGAGTGCGGTTGTGGTTTTGGCAGCCTCGGCTGAGCGCTGCGCAAGGTTGCGGACCTCATCCGCAACAACGGCAAAGCCCTTGCCGGAGGCGCCGGCGCGTGCGGCTTCAACAGCGGCGTTGAGCGAAAGGATATTTGTCTGGAAGGCTATATCGTCGATGGCCTTGACGATCTTGCCTATCTCCTTGGAGGTCTCTGTGATTTCGTTCATGGCCTCAAGCATCTGAGCCATACAGCGGTTGCTCTCATCAATGCCGTGAGAGGCCTCTACGCTCATTTCGCTCGCATTGCCGGCCTGCTCTGCGTTGTCTTTACTTAGCTCAGAAATGCTTGAGACTGTCATTGAGAGCTGCTCAATTGCCGACGCCTGCTCGGTAGTACCCTGAGAGAGAGTCTGCGAGACAGAGGAGATCTGGTTTGAACCGGAAGAGACCTGCTCGGCAATATCGTTTGTAAGATGCATATCTTTGCTCATGTCTGCGAAAATTGCATAAACAGACTCGACAAGCTCTTTGTATTTCCCGACATATCTGCTTGTATCAGCGGAACGGGCGTTTAGATTCTTGGAGGCGCCTTCTGAGAGCATTGAACACATATCTGATATAATAAATTCAATGTTATCGCTCATCTCCTCGAACGAGGCGGCTACTTCGCCAAATTCATCTTTGGAGGTAATATGCAGCGGCTGTATCTGTCTGCCGTTTCTGAGGTCCTTACAAGCTAAAACAATTATTTTTAGGGGATCCACAATACTATTTCTGAACACAATAAGAACATAAGCTGTAAAGCTTAGAGAAATGGCCGCAAGGATGCAAAAGATAGTAATGGCTCTACTGAATATATGCTTGTAGCTGGAGAATATATCGTCGCTCTCGGTTGCTGTCATGTCTCCGATAACGCCGATGGATTCGTTTATGGATTTGAATTTAGGTATGTATTGCTCTGTATAGACCGAAAAGGCCCCTTCGCTGTCGCCCGACGCCGCTAATCCGCGTATCGTTTCGATCGCTTTTTCTGATTCCCGGTAAGCAGATACAAGTTTGTCAAGCTCAGCTTTGTCGGCGATAGTGTCAGAAATAGTTTCCAGTTCCTCTTCGATTATCTCATCCGCTATGGATATCTTATCCGCGGCGGAATTCGCTGCGGATGAATTTGTTTCAGAGATCATGTCCAGTAGAGACCCGTTGACTGTGTTTAATTCATCCCTTAACCTCAGCTGTGAACTGATTGATACAAGAGGCTTGGAAACAAAATAATCAATTTTGTTGTCTGCGACGCTCAACCTGATAAACAGAAAAATCATGCTTCCGATTGTGGCGAAAACAATAATTGTGAATGTAAGTATGAACTTTTTTGCCACGTCTAATTTGCCGAATATATTTTTCATTTCAAATCCTCCCAGTGTCTCGGCGGAAATTATTATCATTTTGTTATCAATATATCATACAGGACATATATTTGCAACAAATTATTAGATATTATGACAAATTTTTCAATTATGCCTGGTATTTTTTGGTTATTAAAACATTGCTGAGTCCTTACAGCCGGAAAAAAATATAGAAACTTTTTTCAAAGGTTGCAGCGGTTTCGGGGCTGTGGCATCGGCGATATAAGGGGATCATAGAATTGAGCCGCACTTTAGAAAAAAGTGCGGCTCAATTTTGTTTAGGAAAATACTACAGACTATCTGTTTTCCTTAGGAATATACTCCCTATGTGGCTGAACTGAGACATAAGAGGGCCTGATTATCTTGCCCATGTTCACTATCTCCTCCATCCGGTGGGCGCTCCATCCCGCTACACGGGCCACAGCAAACATCGGTGTATAGAGCTCAAGCGGCAAGCCGAGCATTCTATATACAAAGCCGCTGTAGAAATCCACGTTGGCGCTGACACCCTTGTATATTTTTCTTTCTTCTGCAATGACCTGCGGAGCCAGCCGCTCTACAGTGGAGTAAAGAGCATATTCTTTTTCCAGACCCTTCTCTTCACAGAGCATCTCAACGAACTTTTTCAATATGCGTGCGCGGGGATCGCTGATAGAGTATACTGCGTGCCCCATGCCGTAAATAAGTCCGCGCTTGTCAAAGCACTGCCTGTTTAGCAGACGTCTCAGGTAATCCACAATGGCGTCCTCGTCTGTCCAGTCGCTTAGGCTCTGCTCCATATCGTCAAACATCTGGACGACCTTATTGTTAGCCCCGCCGTGTCGTGGGCCCTTAAGGCTGGACAGAGCCGCTGCCATGCAGCTGTATGTATCTGTCCCGCTGCTGGTGACAACGTGGGTGGTAAAGGTCGAGTTGTTGCCGCCGCCGTGTTCGGCGTGCAGCACAAGACAAAGATCAAGTATAAGCGCTTCAAGAGGGGTATACTGGGAATCCGCGCGCAGAAGATGGAGGATATTCTCCGCAGTGGAGAGGTCCTTGCGTGGGGCGTGTATGAACAGGCTCTTCCCGGATTTATATGTATAGCCCTGATAGCCGTATACAGCCATGAGCGGGAAAATTGCAATGAGGTTCATACACTGCCGCGCCACATTAGGGAGGCTTATATCGTCAGGCCTCTCATCATAACTGGCCATTGTAAGTACGCTGCGCGACAGGGTGTTCATCATGTCACTGCTGGGGGCCTTAAGGATGACGTCTCTCACAAAGTTGCTTGGCAGACTGCGCCGGAAGGCGAGCTGTTCATAAAACTCCGCCAGCTCAGTCTCCGTAGGCAGCTTTCCGAACATCAGCAGAAAAGCGGTTTCCTCAAATCCGAAATCGCCCCTCTCCAAAAAACCGTGTACGATATCGTCGATAGAGTAGCCGCGGTA
>JAAYCC010000095.1 GCA_012729875.1 Clostridiales bacterium
GTAAAGATGCGCTCAACTTCATGGACAATGCTCTGGTTATTACCCGTATATGAGAGAATCAAGAGCACATCGTCACGTTTGACTCTGCGAAGCAATGAAGAAAACTCATATTCCTCTATTGGTATTTCCACATTGTAGCCGAGGGTAGTCAGAAGCCGGGAAAAATATTTTGCAACGTCCCTGCTAAGACCCTCGGCAAGTATATATATATGTGGTCGCCTGTTCATTATCGAGTGGAACATCTCGATCTTCTCATCTGTAATTACCTTGACCGCCTCAACAACATTTTTGAGATAACTGTCTCTGTAATTGTCGTCGTGGACAATACTGGGGATATGTATCTTTCTGGACTCCTGCTCTGTTTCACGCACAGCTTCAATAAACTCGCTGTAGCCGCTGTATCCAAGCTTTTTGACAAAGCGAAAAAGTGTCGTCGTTGAGACGAAGCACGTCTGGGACAACTCTCTTATACTCATATCCTTCACAACATGCATATTTTTTATTACATAATTGAAGATGTTGTGCTCCGTAGACGAGAGTTTTGGAACATTGCTGCTGGTCTGCTCATAAAAATCCATTGTTACTGCCCCCGTTTCAAATGTTAACGAAGCCGTTTCTTTGTCTATATTGTACCACTTTTCCCTTTGGTGTTAGGCTGGTTAAATTTACCTATTTTATGGAGTTGTGACAAATTGTAGCACAAAATCACCTTGTAGTTTATATATTGTAACATTAGTTAGTAATTTTTGTCAAGAAATACTCTGCAACGACTGAACGCAGCTCTGTTACTCGTATTGGCACTTTGTTACAGACACCGTCACATAACAGTTGAACGGGTCGATCTACGCTACATATGGCTAAAAAACAGGAAGCGGAGATTAATCTCCGCTTCCTGTTTTTAGTGAACACAGTTTTTAAAAGCAAATCTCTATTCTCTGTCTTTAGCGTCCTTGGGAACAAAAAGAATATCCAAATCCACATCGGCCTCGATACCGCTTATCCGCGCTGTGTAGGAGTACTGCCAAAATCTGTGGGCATAGTAGAAGTCCGGATAGTCCCCCGGCGCCGCCGCCCAAAATGTCAGACCGCTTAGCTTGTCAAGCTCATAGTGGTTATAGCCAAGGCTGCGATAAAAATAAACTCCCGACTCATATCCAGCCTCCTTTACCGTCTTGCAAAATGCAAGGCAGCAGTCTGTAAGGGTGGCTCTGTCTGTTTCGGCAGTGCGTGAGCCCTCTTCATACATAGGTTCCCAGTCGAAGAAAACCGGCAATGAAATCTCATAATCCTCAATAAGCTCTAAAAGATACTCCGCTTCTTCCACGGCCTCGGACTCATCGGTAGCCTGTGAAAAAAAATACACGCCGACATCAAGTCCGGCTTTTAAAGCGCCTTCCACATTCTGTTTATAATACTCGTCCGTATATATCTCGCCTTCGCTATATCCGCGGTATCCCGCGCGTATGATAGCGAATTCCACATTTTCGTCCCTGACGGCGTTCCAGTCTATCTCCTTCTGGTGCTCCGAAACATCCACGCCGCGCATAGCCCTGTAAGACTCGCTGTCGTATACGACAAACTGGCCTTCATTGGAAAAGCCCTCGGACGTAAAGCCGGATACCGGCAGATCCTTATATAGTTCAACCCACATCTGCCCTCCTGTGCCGTCAGGGACCGACACCATACCCTCGTAAGGATCCTTAACGCAGCCACACAGGGTAATAAATAGCAAAGCTGTGGCAGATACAGCGATCTTTCCGATTTGTTTTTTCATATGGCAAGCCTTTCAGATATGTTAAGTTAAATAAAGTATCATTAAAAAAACAACGGTTGTAAATTTTTTTAAAAAGCTAAAATATTTTAGCATATATGTCGATAAAATGCAAATTCAGTCAAAACAGGAGTTCATCATCGACCTCCCGTTGTACTTGAGATACTTGCGTATACGCAAGCGCCCTCTTGCTATGGTCCTGCTGACACTTGAGACTGTTATGCCCAACTTGCCTGCTATCTCCGGCATGGTCATATTCTCCATGTAATACATATTAATAAGTTCGCGCTGACGAACTGTCAATTCCTCGCAAATTACACATCTCACCCTCATTCCGAGGCTCGTCTCGTCATCCACCAGGCGGACGAATTCTTTAAGAGCTCTATACTCGAGCTGATTTTCTGAGCTGTTCAAGTCTATCTCTCCTCTCAGAATACGTTCGGAGGTAATTCGAGATTGCAATACAGTCTCTGCTCATGGCAGTCAGCATAGTTATCTGTCGTTTCACCTCCACTTTCTCTTCAAACGTCAGGTCTTCACTGTCAGCGCGGCGCCTCAGCTCAACAAGCTTATATTTGCATGCTATCCCGCTGTTGCGGTATTGTACTGAAAGCTCAAGTATATCAGCCATATCGGTATTCCTCCGTTCTTTTTTTATAAAGCTGAATTAAAAAATGTGTTGACAAACGTCACTATTTTTGCTAAGATGAATCTCGCTGATGATGCGCTGGTGTAGCTCAGCCGGTAGAGCAGCTGATTTGTAATCAGCAGGTCGGGGGTTCGAATCCGTCCACCAGCTCCATCCGCTTTTGCGGGACGGAGCTTACCGATCCGGCGTATCCAGTTTAAATATGGAGGAGTTCCCGAGTGGCCAAAGGGGGCAGACTGTAAATCTGTTGCAAGTTGCTTCGGTGGTTCGAATCCACCCTCCTCCACCACATCATCAACCATTGTTGATAC
>JAAYCC010000096.1 GCA_012729875.1 Clostridiales bacterium
CGTATAGTGCAGACAGTTAACAAAATCCTTCCGCTGTGAATGGAAACCGAGAAGGCCGGGAGGTGAGCGGGTATTAACTGGACAGAGGTATTATCTATGATCGGAACAGTCGTTCTGATGATAGCTGTTTTTGTCGGCGCCTACTATGTGTCGAAATTTGTCGGAAAGCGTTATCAGGCCCGCTGTGACTTCTCTAAAAATTTGTCCGTTCTAGAAAGCCGGAATGTCGGCAAGGACAGGGCATTGCTTATCGTGAAGGCGGCAAACAGGGCGTTTCTTATAGGCTCTACCCCAAACCAGATCACCCTTATCAGCGAGCTTAATCCGGACGACCTGGTGGAAATTGCGGATGATATTCCGGAGAGAAAGGACTTCTCTTCTGTCTTACGCACTGCGCTTAAAGTCAAGGACAAAAAACATGGAGAAGGAGAAAACAAGTGATGGAACCACAGGCCCTGGCGATGCGGGTAAAAACAGTAGAAGTGTCGCCGTTTAGAAAAAAGTGGTTTAAGTGGCTTGTACTGGGCGCAGTTCTTCTGCTGTTGAGCGCAATTCTTTCTGAGAGAGCTTTTGCGGCACCTGTCACTTTTTCAATTGACACCGGGGACGGGGGCGGAGATTTCGACAGCCTTAAACTCCTTTTTACCTTTGCGCTTATCGCCGTGGCGCCCTCGCTGCTCCTGATGGTGACAAGCTTTACAAGAATAGTCATTGTTTTCTCTTTTTTGAGAAACGCTCTGGGGCTCCAGCAGACGCCTCCAAATCAAATAATTATCGGAATATCTCTGTTTTTATCGTTTTTTATAATGCATCCGGTACTTACGGAAATGAATCAGACAGCCCTGCAGCCATACTCAGCCGGGGAGATCACTCAACAGGAGTGTATAGAAAAGGTTCAGATCCCATTAAAGGAGTTTATGCTTAAGCAGACGAAAACTCAGGATCTCAATCTGTTTTTGTCGCTTTCGGATAATGATCAGATAAGCGAGGTCAATACGGAACAGCTTAAGAATCTGGGACTGGAGGTCATTGTGCCTTCTTTCATCACAAGCGAGCTGAAGAGAGCTTTTACAATCGGATTTTTACTGTTTCTTCCCTTTCTTGTGATCGACATGATAGTGGCAAGCACCCTTATGTCGATGGGTATGGTAATGCTTCCGCCGTCTATGATCTCTCTCCCGTTTAAGCTGATGCTTTTCGTAGTGGTCAACGGCTGGTCGCTGGTTATGGAGATGCTCATAAAGAGCTTTTATTAGCGGTTAAATTTTAGACGACAGGAGCAAAAAACATGACGCAGGGTGAGACGCTATCCATATTTAAAGACGCGATCTGGCTTATTTTGAAGATCTCTGCGCCGCTTCTTTTAGTCAGTATTGCAATAGGACTTTTAATATCAATTTTTCAGGCTGCGACGCAGATCCATGAGCAGACCCTCACATTTGTCCCCAAAATAATAGCCATTGCACTGCTGCTTATTATTCTGGGGTCGTGGATGCTCACGAACCTTACGGATTTCTTTATGTCTCTGATGAGCTTTATTTCGGAGTTATAAAATATGACTCTCAGCTTTTCTGTTTCTGCGGTAAACCTGTTCGCCCTTGTGTTCTGCAGGATAGGCGGAATGATGTTCTTCAATCCGCTGCTAAAAAGGAATATGCCCGCAAAGTTCAGAATCGGACTTGTCCTTGCCCTGACCCTTCTGGTCTCCCCGGCAACGCCGATAACGGCCGTCGACAGTCTGAGTGGTTTTGCCCTTTTTTTCGCAATGGTCAAGGAGCTGTTCGGGGGACTATGCTTTGGAGTTCTGTTCAGTTTATACTACTATCTGCTCTTTGCGGCGGGCGATATTATCGATATGGGCTTCGGCCTTTCGATGGCAAAGGCCTTTGACCCCGCGACAAATATTCAGATGTCGCTCTCGGGAAACCTGTTCCAGCTTCTGTTTGCGGTATATTTCTTTGTAACCGACTGCCATCTCGTTTTTATAAGGCTGATATGCTCTACGTTTGATCTTGTCGGGATTGGGGGCATGTCGTTCGGAGCGGACATAGGAAACTTCATCTGTACGCAGTTTGTATATGCGTTTGGGCTGGTTATGCACCTCGCTTTGCCGTTTATAGCGGCCTCCTTCGTTCTGGAAATTACAATGGGACTGTTGATGAAGCTGATTCCACAAATAAATGTTTTCTCGGTTCATTTTCAATTTAAGATAATTTTGGGGCTGGGTCTGCTCTTTCTGTTCGCAGTCCCTACGACGGATTTTATTCAGTCATATCTCAACGAGGTCTTCGTTCAGATGCAGAACCTTCTGAAAATCCTGTAATTCGGGGGGATTTCCGTCAGCTCTCCGAGGGGGGATAAAGTGCCGGGCGAAAAGACAGAAAAAGCCACACCGAAACGGAAAAAAGACGAGAGAAAGAAAGGCAACATTTTTTTAAGTCAGGAAGTCGTCACTGCCTTTACCCTTCTTGCTACGTTTTATGTGCTAAAGATGATGATGCCCCTTGCTCTTAACACGATCGAGGCCGCAATAAGGCGATATACAAGCCTTGCCGCGACGGTAGACGAGATCACATACGGCGAACTTAAAAGCTACTACTACGATTCACTTATTGTATTTGCGAAGACAGCCCTGATCCCGCTTTTCGTCTGCAGCCTGGCCGCGTCGGCAGCCACTATGTTCCAGACAAAAATGCTTTTTTCCCCGAAGGGGTTTGCATTCAAGGGGGAGCGTATAAGCCCGATTCAGGGATTTAAAAAGATGTTCTCCATGAGGGCTCTCGTAGAGCTTTTTAAGTCCATTTTAAAGATTACAATCCTTCTCTATATAATATATAGCATATTAAAGAGCGAAATCCTTGTTCTGCCCCGCATGATGGACATGTCGTTTTTAGGGGCGCTGTCTAAAACCGGCGCAATCATAATGGCTATAGTTAAGAAAGCCGGTGCGATTTTTGTGTTTCTTGCCGCTGCCGATTACCTTTACCAGTGGTGGCAGTATGAAAAGAATCTCCGTATGTCCAAGCAGGAGGTCAGGGATGAGTACAAGCAGACCGAAGGCGATCCCCAGATTAAGAGCCGCATAAGGTCGATACAGCAGATGCGCGCGAAGCAGCGTATGATGCAGAATGTTCCGAAGGCGGATGTTGTTATCAGAAACCCTACGCATTACGCCGTTGCAATCAGCTATGACCAGAGCGTCAACCGCGCTCCCGTCGTGGTTGCAAAGGGGGTAGACAGCCTTGCCCTGAGAATTGTTAAGGTTGCCGAGGAAAACGGAGTATATGTGACTGAAAACAGACCCCTTGCCCGCGCTATATATGAATCCGTCGAAATAGACAGAGAAATTCCAGAGCGCTTTTACAGGGCTATTGCGGAAGTACTGGCATTCGTATACAGCCTTAAGAAAAAGGAATTGAAATAGCATGAACTTAAAATTTCTAAAAAATGGTGTAGCAGTATTCATGATACTGATTGTGGCACTGCTTATCGTGCCGCTCAATCCCTCTATCCTTGACTTTATGTTCATACTTAATCTGTCAGTTTCTCTCGTCATCCTTCTTCTGACGATGTATATAAAGGAGCCGCTGGAGTTCTCCATTTTTCCTTCGCTCCTTTTGCTTACTACCCTTCTTCGTCTTGGACTGAACGTTTCATCTACCCGTTCAATACTCACAAGAGGCGGATATGCCGGCGAAGTCGTAAAGACCTTCGGAGACTTTGTTATACAGGGAAATGTCGTTGTCGGCCTTGTCATATTCCTGATCATCGTTTTGGTTCAGTTTATTGTTATAACAAAGGGTGCTGAACGCGTTGCCGAAGTTTCCGCGAGATTTACGCTTGACGCCATGCCCGGAAAGCAGATGGCAATAGATGCCGATCTTAGCTCCGGTATCATTGACGAATCGGAGGCAAAGAGGCGGCGGGAAAAAATCCAGCGCGAGGCCGACTTTTTCGGTTCCATGGACGGCGCCTCAAAGTTTGTCAAGGGCGATGCGATAATCTCGATAATCATAACTCTTATAAACCTCATAGGCGGCCTCGTCGTCGGTCTTATAGACGGCGGAGATTTCTCCTCGGTTGTGGCCACCTACTCCTCGGCTACCGTCGGCGACGGACTTATGAGCCAGATCCCGGCGCTCCTCATCTCCGTGGCGACAGGTATGATAGTTACCCGTTCCGCGTCGGAGGGAAACCTCAACAGCGAGGTTTTGAGCCAGTTTTCTTCGCAGCCAACGGTACTCATCATTGCCGCTGTTGTCCTGCCGCTGCTCATTATTATCGGGTTTCCCCCGGTGCAGGTCCTTCTTATCTCCGGAACATTTTTTGCCCTCGGGATTACTCTGCGGAACAAACAAAAGAAAGCTCTTGCCGTAGCCGGTGCTGAGCCCGTACCTGTTGAAGAAATAACAAGCGAGGTCAGCTTCTACAGGAATCTCGACAATGTATACGGTCTCTTAAGTGTCGACGCTATCGGTGTCGAGGTCGGATACAGTCTGCTCCCTCTTGTCGATGAGAAGAGCGGAGGGAACTTCCTCGACAGGATTGTAATGCTGAGAAAGCAGTTTGCTGATGAGATGGGAGCGGTCATACCGGCTATCAGGCTGAAGGACAGCAGCAGACTCAATCCCAATCAATATGAGATCCTGCTCCGGGGAGAGTCGATCGCAGTGGGCGAGGTCCTTGTTGACCACTATCTAGCCCTTGCGCCGGACAATATATCGCCGGAAAATATGGTAGACGGCATTGAAACTGTCGATCCGGCGTTCGGCATGCCCGCAGTTTGGATAAGCGAGGACAAAAAGCTGCGCGCTGAAATGGCAGGCTATACTCTGATAGACCCGGTGTCTGTCATCATTACACATTTATCCGAGCTCATCGGGAAGTACGCTCATGAGATGCTCACAAGGCAGGAGGTCAAGCGTATGCTTGATAACCTCAAGAAAAGCAATGATAGCATTTCAGATGAAATAGTACCCTCTGTAGTCTCC
>JAAYCC010000097.1 GCA_012729875.1 Clostridiales bacterium
CTTAAGATCTTTCGCAAGAAAAAACTGCCCCCGCGTCGGGTGCTTTGTTATAATACCATCACCTCATCCCCTTGTCAACTCTTTTTTATCCCCTTTTTTGACCTTTTTTTATTGATCTTGAATAGCCTTGATTTCACAGCTCTTTTAGCGTATAATTCTAAGCAAAAAACGTATATATACGTACGTATTTAACCATTTTTGATATTCGAACGGAGACAAACCATGCCTATCAGAATTCCGGATTCCCTGCCGGCGCGCAAAACGCTTGATGGCGAAAACATATTTGTAATAACTGAGCACCGTGCCCTTCACCAGGACATTCGTCCGCTTAAGCTACTCATACTTAACCTCATGCCCACAAAAATCGTAACCGAGACTCAGCTGCTTAGACAGCTGTCAAACACGCCGCTGCAGGTCGAGATAGATCTTCTGCGCACTATCAGCCACAACGCCAAGAATGTTGATTCGAGCCACTTGGATATGTTCTATGTCAGCTATGACGACATATGTGACCGCTTTTACGATGGTATGATTATCACTGGAGCGCCTGTGGAAAACCTTGATTTCGACAAGGTGGACTACTGGCCTGAGCTCTGTGAGATCATGGAGTGGTCAAAGACCCATGTCCACAGCACTTTTCACATTTGCTGGGGGGCGCAGGCGGGACTATACTATCACTACGGCATCCCAAAGCACAGTCTCGACAAAAAGAAGTTCGGAATATACAGCCATCGCATTTTGACGCCGAACTCTCCTTTTTTCCGGGGCTTTGACGATACCTTCAACGCGCCGCACTCGCGTTACACCGAAATTCGTGCAGAGGATATTGAAAAGAAGCCTGATCTGGAGATAATGGCAGTGTCCGACGAGGCCGGGGTTTTTGCGGTCAAGAACCAGAAGAGCCGTCAGTTTTTTATTTTCGGACACCCTGAGTATGACCGTGAAACTCTGGCGCTGGAGTACCAGCGCGACGTCAAAAACGGAAAGAAGATCGACGTACCCGTCAACTATTATCCTGACGACGACCCCACAAGGGAGCCGATGATGACATGGCGTGCACACGCGCAGCTCATGTACACCAACTGGCTCAACTACTACGTCTATCAGACTACGCCATACATTATTAATAAAATAGATCCCAACGCAGACGGCGAGGAGAGGGATGAGCAGTAATCTATTAAAGAGACAGGCGATACCAACGCGGTATCGCCTGTCTCTTTAAGCACAGAACCGGTGCTTTCCAATAGTCACTATAAGCGGTCTTGACCATATCCAGCTGCTTGTGGCGGTGGCCGGATTAAAGTAATATATCGCTCCGCCGGAGGGATCCCAGCCGTTGAGGGCGTCGCGGGCCGCGTTGTATGCACCGTCTGACACCGGCTTGTTCCACTGTCCGTCTGTAAGGCAGGTGAAAGCTCCGCTCTGGTAGATGACTCCCGAGATGGTGTTAGGAAATGATGGGTGCTTGGTACGGTTCAACACCACCGCCCCTACGGCAACTTGTCCGGAGTATGGCTCGCCTCTCGCTTCTGCTGAAATCAGCCGCGCGAGCAGCGCCACATCTCCGGAGGTGGAGCCCTGAGTGCTGCTCACGTTTATTCCCAGAGCGTTGAGGGTCTGGGTCCCGGCCTTGCCGTCCACGCTAAGTCCCCAGCGGGATTGAAATTTTTTGATCGCGGCCTCTGTTGAGCTGCCATATATACCGTCCACCGAGCCAAAGTAATATCCCTGATTTTTTAGTATTGTCTGTATCTGTGTGACCGTACTGCCTGTAGAACCTTTTTTATATGTTACTGCCTGAACATTTTCAAAAATCGTTATAGCGGCTATATTTAGAGCGAAGATGACCGCCAAAATGAGACATAGTTTTTTCTTGCTCATATCTAAAACTCCCTCGCAGACTTTTTCTTTAATAGTCTACGAAGGAGTCGGGTTCATTATTCAAAGTAATATAATGCTAAAATTTGAGTGTTCAGTTATTTGAACGGATTTTAATCTCTTCTTCTATATTTGTAATAAATTCATCAAGAGCGACGGTGTTTTCGTCGCCCGTGCGAGTACGGACAGAGACGGTGCCCGCCTCCGCCTCCTTGTCGCCTATGACCAGCATGTATGGGATTTTTTGAAGCTGTGCCTCGCGGATTTTGTAACCGATCTTCTCGTTGCGGAAGTCTTTTTCGACACGTATACCCGCGTCAAACAGCTTTTTATAGACCTTTTCGGAATAATCCTTGCTGCGGTCGGTGATGGGCATGACCATGACCTGAACGGGGGCTAGCCATGTGGGGAAGGCGCCGGCGTAATGTTCGGTTATTACGCCGATGAAGCGCTCAATTGAGCCGAGCACGACGCGGTGGATCATGACGGGGCGGTGCTTGTCCCCATCGGCGCCGGTGTATTCCAGCTCAAAACGTTCGGGCATCTGGAAGTCCAGCTGAATAGTGCCGCACTGCCAGGTGCGGCCAAGGCTGTCCTCCAGATGGAAGTCCAGTTTCGGACCATAGAATGCTCCGTCTCCCTCATTGATCTCATAGGTCTTTCCCATCTCGGTTATGGCTTTTTTGAGAGTCTCCTGGGCAAAATCCCAGTCCTCCAGACTGCCCATGTGGTCTTCGGGCATTGTTGAAAGCTCTATATTGTAGCTCAGACCGAATTTAGAGTAGACCTCGTCGAACAGATTGACAACGCCCTTGATCTCGTCCTTCATCTGATCCCGGGTCATGAAGATATGCGCGTCGTCCTGAGTGAAGCAGCGCACGCGGAAAAGGCCGTGCAGAGCGCCGGAGAGCTCATGGCGGTGGACAAGACCCAGCTCGGCCGCGCGCAGGGGCAGGTCGCGGTAGGAGTGAGGCTCCAGCTTGTAGACAAGCATGCCGCCGGGGCAGTTCATGGGTTTGACTGCATAGTCCTCGTTGTCGATGACCGTGGTATACATGTTGTCCTTGTAGTGGTCCCAGTGACCGCTGCGGTGCCACAGCTCCTGATTGAGTATGATCGGTGTGCTGATTTCAACGTAGCCGTGTTTTTTGTGGACCTCTCGCCAGTACTCTATGAGAGTATTGCGCAGAACCATACCCTTGGGAAGGAAAAACGGAAAACCGGGGCCCTCTTCCAGAAGCGCGAACAGGCCCAGCTCCTTGCCCAGCTTGCGGTGGTCACGCTTTTTTGCCTCCTCAATGCGCTTGAGATAGGCGTCCAGCTCGTCCTTTTTGGGGAAGCAGGTGCCGTAAATTCTCTGGAGCATCTTGCGGCTGGAGTCTCCCCGCCAGTATGCCCCGGTGCAGCTTGTGAGCTTTATTGCGTTGCCCTTGATCCTTCCGGTGCTGTCCATGTGCGGGCCGGCGCAGAGGTCTGTAAAGTCTCCTTGTCTGTAGAAGCTGATGGCGGCATCCTCCGGAAGGTCGTTTATCAGCTCGACCTTGTACGGCTCGTCCCTGACGAACTCCAGAGCTTCTGAGCGCGGGAGTTCAAAGCGCTCAAGAGGTATTTTTTCCTTGCATATCCTGCGCATTTCATCCTCAAGCTTCTCAAGTATCTCGGGAGTAAATACGGTTTCGGAGTCCACATCGTAATAAAAACCGTCTTCAATGGCGGGGCCGATGGCCAGCTTAGTGTCTGGATAGAGGCGTTTTATTGCCTGCGCAAGGATGTGGGAAGTTGTGTGGCGGTACGCCAGCTTGTAATCGGGGTTTTCAAAGGTATATTTGTTGTCTTCCATTGTTTTCTCCTCCAACAAAAAACGCCCCTGACATAATGTCAGGGGTGCATTAAATAACTGCATGGTTCCACCCTGCTTGCGGTCTTAGACCGCCGCTTTAGGGGCGCGTTAACGGGCGCAAATCGGAAGCGCTTACTGTGATCTTCGGCACTTCGGCTCGGGAGCGGTAGCAAAATGCGGGCGGTCCGGGGTTTTTTTCAGCGGACAAAACCCTCTCTGTACGGCGCTCTGCACGGCCTTCTCCGTCATTGCTTTTGATACGTGCTGATTGTATTCTCTTTTTTTTAATTTGTCAACTATACATTGAAGCGGAACAGAGTCACATCGCCGTCGCGCATGATGTATTCCTTGCCCTCGGAGCGGACGAGGCCCTTTTCTTTGGCGGCGTTCATACTGCCGCAGGCCTTGAGGTCGTCAAAGGCGACTATCTCCGCTCGGATAAAGCCGCGCTCGAAGTCCGTGTGTATCTTGCCCGCGGCCTGGGGGGCCCTTGAGCCTTTCCTTATGGTCCATGCGCGTACCTCGTCGGGGCCGCAGGTGAGAAAGGATATCAGCCCCAGCAGGGAATAAGAACATTTGATGAGCCTGTCCAGACCGCTTTCGGTCATCCCCAGCTCCTCGAGGAACATCTGCCTGTCCTCCTCGTCAAGCTCGCCTATCTCCTGCTCTACCTTGGCGCAGATGGGCAGAACCAGAGAGCCCTCGTCTGAGGCGAACTTTTCAACACGCCTGTAGTATTCGCTGCTCTCGAAACCGGCGGCAAAGCCGGCTTCATCCATGTTTGCGGCATAGATGACCGGTTTGAGGGTCAACAGCTCACTCTCGGCGATCAGTTCCCTGTCCTCGTCGGAACAGGGGCAGCTGCGGGCGGATTTGCCGCTGTCGAGATGCGCCATCAGGCGCTCCAGCACCTCCGCCTCGTGCAGAAACTTTTTGTCGCCGCCTTTTGCCGCTTTCTTAGCCCTGTCAATACGGCGCTCCAGCATCTCCATGTCCGCCATTATGAGCTCAAGGTTAATTATGTCGATGTCGCGTAGCGGATCGCAGCCGCCCTCGACATGGATCACGTTGTCGTCGTCAAAGCAGCGGACAACGTGAACTATTGCGTCGGTTGCGCGTATGTTGCTCAAAAACTTGTTTCCTAGACCCTCGCCCTTTGATGCGCCCTTGACAAGCCCTGCGATGTCCACAAATTCGACGACCGCCGGCGTGTATTTTTTGGGGTTATACAGTTCTGCAAGAAAGTCCAGCCGCTCGTCGGGGACGGCGACGGTACCCACATTGGGGTCTATGGTGCAGAAGGGGTAGTTGGCGCTCTCGGCCCCGGCGTTGGTTATGGCGTTGAAAAGGGTGCTCTTGCCCACATTGGGCAGCCCGACTATTCCCAGTTTCATGTTGGTCAAGCCTCTCTCTACGGTTATCGGTATTTGACGGGAAAGGTCCCGTATCAAAAGGGCGGAAGGTTTTCCGCCCTTTTGACATATTAATCGTTTTTCTTAGTGGCGTCCTGTTCGGGATCGAGTAAAGCGCTGTCTCCCTTGGTTTTCCGATCGCCCTTGCCGGCATCATTGACATGACTTTCCGGCTCGCCCGAAAGGTCCGCTGCTGCGGACTTCTGCCCCTTTTCTGGGAGGTGCCCGTGCTCGCACAGATAGTTAAAGTCTGCGCCCTCCATGGACTCGTTTTCAACAAGGTATTCCGCCGTGGCAACCAGCAGATCCTTCTGCTCTGTGAGTATCTCCTCACACTTTTTGCCTGCCTCGTCAAAGATCCGCTTGACCTCCTCGTCTATTATGGCGGCGGTCTCCTCGGAGTAGCTTTTGGTGGTGCCAAAGTCGCGGCCTATAAAGATGCTGTGCTCGGAGCTGTCAAACGAGATTGGGCCCAGCTTGTCGGAAAATCCGTAGCGGGTGACCATAGCGCGGGCGGTTTCCGTGGCGGAGTGGATATCGCCGGAAGCCCCGGTTGAAACATCGTCCAGCATGAGCCTTTCGGCGGTGCGGCCGCCCAGGGCCACGACGATTTCCGCAAACATCTCGCCCTTGGAGGTGTAGTCCTCCTTGTCCTCGCTGGGACGGTAGACGGTCATGCCTCCGGTGGGGCCGCGGGGTATGATGGTGATGTATTCGACGGGGTCTTTATCCTCCATAAATCTGCCTGCTACGGCGTGGCCGGCCTCGTGGTATGCCGTGAGCTTTTTGGCCTTTTCGGACATTACCTTGCTCTTCTTCTCCGGGCCTGCAATGACCTTTAGAATGGACTCGTTTATCTCGGCCTGGGTTATGAAGCGCTTTGAGCGCCTTACAGAGAGTATAGCTGCCTCGTTCAGCAGATTTTCAAGATCGGCGCCCGAAAATCCGGGGGTTCCGCGTGCGATACTTGGGAGGTCGACGTCGTCTCCCAAAGGTTTGCCCTTGGCGTGGACACGGAGTATGGCCTCGCGGCCGCGCTTGTCGGGCATGCCGACATATACCGTGCGGTCAAAGCGGCCCGGGCGCAGCAATGCGCTGTCCAGAATATCCGCGCGGTTGGTGGCCGCCATGACGATGACGCCGGAGTTGTTGCCAAAGCCGTCCATCTCGACCAGCAGCTGGTTGAGGGTCTGCTCACGCTCATCATGGCCTCCGCCCAGACCGGAGCCGCGCTGTCTGCCGACAGCGTCGATTTCGTCTATGAATATGATGGCGGGGGCGACTTTTTTAGCCTGCTCGAACAGGTCGCGTACACGGGAGGCGCCGACACCCACATACAGCTCGACAAAATCGGAACCGGAGATGGACAGGAACTGTACGCCCGCCTCACCGGCGACAGCCTTCGCAAGCAGGGTTTTACCTGTTCCCGGAGGGCCGACCAGGAGTACGCCCTTGGGTATCCTTGCGCCCATTTCGCTGTAAGAGGAGGGGTTTTTAAGGAAGCCGACGATCTCCTCCAGCTCCTCTTTTTCCTCCTCGCAGCC
>JAAYCC010000098.1 GCA_012729875.1 Clostridiales bacterium
CGCAAATCGGAGAGCAGGGGACGCTTGTCCTGTCTGCTCTCATTGGCTCGCGAAAGCTGGGAGAGGCAGATGACGGGTACATTAAGCTCCTTTGCCATGACTTTGAGCATACGGCTCATATCCGAGACCGCCTGTGTACGGCTTTCTGCGGCGTAATTCCGCCCGCTGCCGGCGGACTGCATAAGCTGCAGATAGTCGATGACAACCAGCCCAAGATCGTCCAGCCTTCGGCACTGGGAGTTCATATCCGCTACGGACAGGGTCGGGTTGTCGTCTATCAGTATGTTCGTCTCGCTGACCACGGAGGCCGCCTCGTTGAGACGTTCCCATTCGGGGTTGCTCAGCCTGCCGGTCAGGAGCTTTTGGCTGTCGATAAGGCTCTGACCCGCCAGCAGCCTTACGGCGAGCTGTTCCCGCGCCATCTCAAGAGAGAATATGGCGACGGACTTTTTTGAGGTCTTGGCGACATGCAGCGCAATGTTGAGGGCAATACTGGTTTTGCCCATGCCGGGACGGGACGCTATCAGCACGAGCTCGCCCTTGTTGAGACCGAGTATGCGGCTGTCCAGATCGGAAAGACCGGTCGAGAGACCGGGCATATTTGCACCGTTTTTGGTGTTTTCGGCTATCTGGTTGTAAACGTCGCTTATGACGTTCGATATCTTGAGAAGTCCGCCGATTGTGCGGCCCTGCCTCAGCGCATATATCTTGCGCTCGGCGGCCTCCAGCATTGCGTCCGCCTCGCCCGCGCCCTCGGAGACCATGTTCGTTATATCGCTGCCGACTTTGGAGAGCGCCCGCATGAGCGACATCTCGCGCAGGATGTCCACATATTTCATGACGTTGGCCGCCGTGGGCGTAACCTGCATCAGCTCCATCAGGTAGTTCTGGGAATTATCCCTAGCCACGCCTCGGACGCGCATCTGGTCAAGGACCGTGATGGGGTCTATCGTGCGGCTGTAGGAGAACATATTGAATATTGTATCGAAGATATCGCGGTTCGGCTCAAGGTAAAAATCCTCGGAGCGCGCCTTTTGAACGACGTCCGGAATACAGGAGGAGTCAATCAGCATGGAGCCTATGACGGCCTGCTCCGCCTCCGCGCTGTGGGGAGTTTTTAGCTCGAAAAGCTCGTTCATTAAAAAAACCTCGCCGATATTATTTTTCCTCGGTGACGACAACGTTTATTGTGCCGCTTATCTCGAAGCCCAGCTTACACTTGACCGCAAACGATCCGAAGGTTTTTATAGGTTCGGACTGCACTATCTTCTGCTTGTCGATATTTATGCCGTGCTGTGAAGACAGGCATTCGCTGATCTCCCTTGAGGTTATGGAGCCGAACAGCTTTCCGCCCTGACCTGCCTTTGCGGGGATCTTGACGACTAGGCTCTCCAGCTTCTTTGCCGTCTCCTCGGCCTGCGCCTTGTCTTTGTCATATTGTGCCTGGCGGGCCTTTTCCTTTAGCTTCATTGCGTTGAGAACGTCGGGCGTCGCCTCCGCAGCCAGCTTGCGCGGGAGAAGGAAATTTCTCGCGTAGCCGTCGGAGACCTCCTTCAGCTCGTCTTTCCTGCCCTGTCCTCTGACGTCCTGCAAAAATACTACTTTCATAATGTATACCTCATTTCCGTTGATGACCTGTTATTCCTCAAAGTACTTGTCTATAGCGGCGAAGAGCTTGTTGACCGCGTCGCGGAGGGAGATGTTTTCCATTTGCAGCCCGGCCGCAGATTTATTCCCGCCCCCGCCGAGCTCTTCCAGAAGCACCTGTACATTGACGTCTCCTATGGAGCGTGCGGAGACCATAACGCCGCCGCTGTTCGTGGGGTAGATGACAAGCGACGCCTGTATGCCGACAATGTTGAGCATCTCGTCTGCCACCTGCGCCGCAACTATGCGGTCCTGAGGCTCCTCAATTATCGCAACGGCGATATTCTCGCGGTAGCGCTTCACCTGCTTGAGGATGTTATAGCGGGCGACTGTGTCGTCGAAATCGTTTTGGAGTATCTTCTTTACGGCTATGGTGTCCGCTCCCATGCGGCGCAGGAAGGCTGCCGCGTCGAAGGTGCGCTCACCGGTACGTATGGTAAAAAACTTTGTATCTAGGACTATACC
>JAAYCC010000014.1 GCA_012729875.1 Clostridiales bacterium
ATTCGCAGAGACTGCGGTATGGTGTTTCAAAATCCGAATAACCAATTTGTATCCTCCGTTATAAAAGAGGATATCGCCTTCGGGCTTGAAAACTTTGGCACTCCGGCGGAAGACATTCCCGGGAAAATTGCCGGTGCGCTCAAAATAGTGGGTATGCAGGGGTATGATGAAAAGTCGCCCCATATGCTCTCGGGCGGACAAAAACAGCGCATCGCGATTGCGGGTGTTTTGGCGGTTGAGCCTGACATTATTATATTTGATGAGGCGACCTCTATGCTTGATCCGGAAGGCAGGCGGGAGGTCCTTGAGACCATGAAACGCATCCACGATGAAAAAAACAGGACGATTATCATGATTTCCCACTATGTTGAGGAAGCCATGTTTGCCGATAAGGTTTGTCTCATGAGCAACGGCAAAATAATTGCGGAAGGAACACCGAGAGAAATCCTCACCGACCCGGCGCTTATGATGCAGGCAGGACTTCTTCCGCCCACTGCGGTCAGGGCTTACATAGACCTAAAAAATGCAGGCGTACTTCTGCAGGATTGTCCGCTGACGAATGAGGAACTTGTGGAGGAAATATGCCGATTGAAGTAAATAGCGTATCCTATGTCTATGCTAAGGGAACGCCCTTTGAAACCTCCGCGCTGCGGAACGTCTCACTGACAGTTGAAAACGGCGAATTTGTTGGAATAATGGGGCATACGGGCTGCGGGAAATCTACACTTATTCAGCTCATCGACGGGCTGATGCGCCCGACGGAGGGCAAAATTCTGCTTGACGGCGAGGATATAAACTCAAAAGGATATGACCGATACAAACTGCGCCGGAAGCTGGGCATTGTATTCCAGTATCCCGAATACCAGCTTTTTGAGACAACTGTCGAGAGGGATGTGGCGTTTGGACTCAAGCATCTTGGCCTGTCAAAAGCTGAGGTGACAGATAGGGCCAGATGGGCGCTTGAGACGGTGGGATTCGACTTTGGAAAGGTGCGCGGGCTTTCCCCGATGGGGCTTTCCGGAGGAGAGAAGCGCAGAGCTGCGATTGCCGGCGTGCTTGCGGTAAAACCGGAGGTGCTCATTTTTGACGAACCTGTGGCAGGGCTAGACCCGCTCGGACGTGATGCGCTTATGGAACTGACCTATGATCTGAACGCCGCCGGGACTACGATTATTATGGTATCGCACAATGCGGACGCGCTTGCCGAGTACGCCGGCAGGATCATCGTGCTGGAAAACGGCGAACTAATCGAAGACGGCGCAGCAAGGCAGATTCTCAGTGATGTGAGAAAGCTTAGGGAGAAGCAGCTTGGCATAAGCCAACCGACGCTGATTGCCGAAATGATGCGTGAGCGGGGCGTAGATATAGGACATGATGTAATTCGATACAATGAACTTATTTCACGGGTCGTTTTGCTTGTAAACGGAGGTGTACAAAAATGAGCAGGCTCCCAACAGGAACGTTCATTCCGGGCAGCTCGCCTGTACATCGTCTGGATGCCAGAGTAAAGCTGTTGTCTCTTATCGCCCTGCTTATTGCGATAGTCAGCGTGGATACGCTTATCGGATATGCCGTAATAGCTGCGATCACCGTATTCGTGATTGGGCTTTCCGGGCTGACGCTGAAAACAGCCGTAGGCTCGGCATACAGGATGTATCTGTTCTTCATCCTGGTTCTGCTGATGAACACGTGTTTTTTCAGCGCCGAGGACCCATGGTTCTCCTTTTGGTTAATTCATCCGTCACACGGAGGCATGGTTCAGGGTCTTATCGTAGTATTCCGCGTATTTATGGTTCTAGTTCTGAGCAATATCCTGACCTGCACGACTCAGCCTATGGAGATGACAAACGCTCTGGAGAGCCTGATGTCCCCGCTGCGGTTTGTGAAGATCCCAACAGACCAGATTGCAATAATCATTTCGGTTGCTATACAGTTTATACCCACACTTTTCGAAGAAGCGGATATGATACGAAAGGCGCAGACAGCACGAGGAGCCACTTTCGACAGCCCAAAGCTTTCCGAAAAAGCCGCCGCCGTTATGCCGCTTGCTATTCCGATTTTTCTGGGAGCTTTCAAACGGGCGGACGAGCTTTCTCTTGCAATGGAGGCCAGAGGATACACCGGCGTAAGGATACATACAAACAGGAAAAAAGCTTGTCTTCGTTTTGGGGATTATGCTGCGATGGTATCAGTTTTGGCCGTGTGCATTTTGCTGACGGCTTTTTTGTGATTTTTAATATTTCTTGCCGGGCTATCGGTTGTGAAATATTGAGAGATATATTATGGAGGTGTACTGACATATGGCGACCATGACAACAGTCAAAAAATCCATTATCACAGCGGTTTGTATTGCGCTTTGCGTTGTTCTGCCCATGGCTTTTCATGCTATCCCCAACGCCGGTTCTGTCTACTGCCCTATGCATATCCCAGTTCTGCTCTGCGGACTTATATGCGGCCCGCAGTACGGTCTTCTCTGTGGCCTTGCCGGTCCTGCTCTTTCAACGCTTTTTACAGGAATGCCCCCGGTTGCGTATCTGCCGCCGATGATGATTGAGATTGCGGTGTACGGAACATTGTGCGGACTTATGATGAAGGTGGTACACACCAAAAACCTCTACGCCGACCTATATGTCAGCCTGATTATCGCGATGCTCGGCGGCCGCATTGTCGGGGGCCTGGCAAAAGCCCTGATTTTTGCAGGGGGAGAGTATTCGATGGCCACATGGGCGACGGGATATTTCGTGACCAGTCTTCCGGGAATAATAGTTCATCTCGTTCTCATTCCTAGTATTGTCGTAGCGCTTATGAGAGCAATGCTTATTCCTGAGCGCTACCCTAAGGTCGA
>JAAYCC010000099.1 GCA_012729875.1 Clostridiales bacterium
AAGGCAACCTAAAAGGAGGTATATCTATGAAACGATGGATTACTATATTGCCTGTAATTGTAGTTATGGCGGTACTTCTTGGGACAAACGCATATGCGGCATACGACCCCAATGTTGACTATACCGTTGCCATGGTCGATGCTGCGATATGCGGCGATTATGAGCGGGGGTATGCTGCTCAGGATGCAAGAAATGAAAAGATTGATGATCTCGGAATGGCTTACAACAAAATCGACTTTGGCGATCTGATGCTTCTGTCTAAGATAATTTATGCGGAAGCGGGCTCCGAGTGGCTCAGCGACGATTGGAAAATGTGCGTTGGTGAAGTTGTACTTAACAGAGTTGAAAGCCCGGAATTCCCTAACACCATTTCAGAGGTAATTGCCCAGCCGGGACAGTATTACGGAGTAAACAGCGGCTATTTCAACAGCCTTCTGCCCAGCTACCGCTGCGCCAGGATAGCGGTAAGACTGCTGAACGGCGAAAGGCTATTGGAACCCTCGGTGGTGTTCCAGGCAAACTTCAGACAGGGCAGCGGTACATGTCAGTCGTATTACGACAAATACCTGGGTTATACTTACTTCTGTTACAGCAACAGAATGGATCTCTACAGCGGCAAGAAAGTATAAGCATTATAAGTTTCTCAGGCGAAAGGCCGAAGCTATATAGCTTCGGCCTTTCGGGTTAAATTAAAATATGTCCTGCTTGACCTTTTCGGGCGGCGTTTCTAAAATACTTGGATTCCGAAGATAATATTTTACATATTTGAGCGCGTTGGCAAGGTAATAACCGTCCGTGGTTCTCTCATCAGCAGTTACGCGGAAGTCTATGTATTTGCGCTCGACGGGCTTGCCGTTGAGGTCCAGCTCCAGCATGCGGTATTTAGCGCCGAAGGCAAGAAAGACCGGCAGATTGCCAAAGTTATATATATGGTGGTAAACCGGCGGGATACCTAGAGAACCCAGATCGGTGATAATAAGTGAGCCGTGAAATGGGCTTGCGTCGATAAGTGACTGGGGCAGCCAGCCCAGATAGTCGAGACCTCGTATTATACTTAGTAGTAGGTTGAACAAGATGCGGGGCAGCTTTGTAAATGACTCTGCGATCTTGTCTGTGGAGTTGCCGCCATCGTTGACCTTTATCTCATCTATGGCCTCGTTCATCTTGCGGTATACATCATATATAGTATCCGTAGGCTCAAACTTGACTTTTATTGAAGACTCCTCGGCCTCTGTCGTAAGTGAGTGCTTGACGGTCATAAGGATTTCAATACTGTTGCGCGCATATATGCGCTGTCCGGAGACAAAACGGTTTATGCCGGGCCAGACTGTTATTGTCCGGATATAGGCTGCAACGAACAGGTGGAGCATTCCCATTCCCGCATATCCTTCAGCACGTTTTTTGCGTAGCCAGCGGTCAATTTCCGTGACCTCGACTTTGTCTGAGAAGTAGTTGCAGGCGTCGTTGCGCTGCTTCATGATGAAGGGTGTAAATTTATTGTAGGCGGGGAAAGAGCGCAGGAGACGCCCGTCCTTTCTGTCGCCGATTCTGCGCCTGTGTGTGTTGTCACCCATAGATTCAAGCCTCCGTTGAAATTCCAATATCTATGTATATTATCTTTATTTTTTTATATTTGCATTATGTTTGCACTATTGCAAAAAACATTATATATGAAAACTATTTGTATATCAAGTATGAATAGAAAGCAAGTATTATTTAATTTATTAAAAATGATAGTTTTGCCGAGCATAAAAGAACAAAGATTGGAACTAATTTTGATGTCGGATCACCAAAAGCTGTTGCCATTTTTTACACAATAGAATACAATATGGCTATGCAATAAAGAATATATGATAAAATTGCTGAACAGTAGCGATGAAAGACCGCACAAGGAGTGTGATATAATGTCATTGGAAGCAATCGAAACAATAAGCGCAGCGGAGGAGAATGCAAGAACGAAAAAACGTGAAGCCGCCGCAGCAGCCAAAAAGATGATTGCCGATGCGGAAGAACAAGGAAAGAAGATTGTCGAAGCTGCAAGAGAGAGAGCCACCTCTGAGCTAAGCGAGCAAAACAGGAGAGCCCAGGAGAAGACGAGAGAGGAAGCCCTTGAGCTGGCACGCAATACCGAGAACCGGAAGGCCGCCATGCTCGTAAAAGCCGAGAGCAGGGCGGATAGGGCCATAAATATTGTTGTCGAAAGGATCGTGAGCGGCTGATGGCCATAGTTAAAATGAAAAGGCTTAAGCTGGCTGCGGTAAAATCCGAAAGGGAGGAGCTGCTGCGTCAGCTTATGCTTCTGGGCTGCGTGGAGATCTCGGAGCCGGAGCCTACCCCGGAGGACAGCGAATACGCAGGTATTCTAAAAAAAGAGGCTGCGGGTGCATACGAGCGAAAGAGCGACTATGACGAGCTGTGCTGGGGCGTGACTCTTTTGGACAAGTATGCTCCGCAGAAAACCAAGCTGCTCTCACCCAGATCCTGCGTCAGCCGTGATTCGGTTATGGACGAATCCAACCTTCAGCGGTTTCTGGAACTTGCAAAGAGGATGAACGTCACCGACGACCATATCCGCACAATTGAAGCCAGACAGAGCAATATTCTAGGCAATCTGGAGAGTCTGGAGCCATGGAAAAATATGGACGTACCTCTGGACCTTACAGAGACCAAAACCTGCTGCATTACACCGGGAATGATACCGGCGACAGTTGAGCTTGACGATGCCATGCGGGCTATGGACGGGTCCGGGTATGAGGCGGGCCTTTTTGAAATATCTTCAGATAAAGACATGCACTATGTCCTGCTGGTCGCCATGAAGGACAGGTATCAGGACGTAACCGAGCTGCTGAGGGCATTCGGCTTCTCTGCTGCATCGACTACGAATCTCCACGGTACGGTCCAAAGAAATATAGACCGCATGAATGCCGAATTGGAAGAGCTTGAAAACAAGAAGAAGCTGCTGGCTGCGGATATAATCGCGGTTGCACCCGTCAGGGACGAGATGAAGCTCTGTGCCGACCGGATGTTTACCAAGCTTCAGAGGGCGGAGAGTGCGGAAAGACTCCTGTATACACAGTCGGCATATATTTGCGAAGGCTGGTTTCCCGCGGAGGACGAGGGGAGGCTCAACGAACTCCTCTCAAGATATGACTGCGCATGGGAGACCTCCGACCCGGATCCCGAGGATTATCCAACTGTCCCCGTGAAGCTCAAAAACAACAGGATTACAAGACCGCTGAATATGGTGACAGACATGTATAGCCTGCCTGCCTACGACGGACTTGATCCGAACCCCCTTATGATGCCGTTTTTTGTTCTGTTCTACGGTATAATGATGGCGGATATGGGCTACGGTTTGCTTATGATGCTGGCCGGATACATTGTCACTAAGGTCAAAAAACCACGCGGAACATCTCGGAATTTGTTTGAACTCATGTTTGTGTGCGGTATTTCGACCTTTATCTGGGGTGCTGTAACCGGCGGCTTTTTCGGCGACGCTCCGTTTCAAATTGCGAAGATTATAAACCCGAATACTACATTTTCCGGACTTCCCTCGTTATTCACCCCTCTGAACGACACGCTGTATGTTCTGCTGGGATCGATGATCCTAGGCTTAATCCAGATAATAACGGGAATGATAATAAGCTTCGTCAAAAAGACAAAGGACGGCCATTTCTGGGATGCGCTTATGGACGAGGGGTCCTGGTGGCTGGTATTTATCGGAATAGCTGTAGGCGCCCTCTGCGGATTCTGGTGGATCGCGATCGCCGGCGTGGCGGCTCTGATATGCACACAGGGCAGGGACAAGCCTACCGTAGCTGGAAAAATCGTCGGAGGTATAGCCAGCCTGTACGATATAACGGGCTATTTTGGAGATATCCTGTCATACTCCCGTCTTATGGCGCTTATGCTTGCAGGCAGCGTCATTGCGCAGGTATTCAACACCTTGGGCGCAATACCGGGAAACATAATTTTTTTCCTGATTGTTTTTGTCATCGGGCAGAGCCTGAACTTCGGGCTCAACCTGCTTGGATGCTATGTCCACGACCTGCGTTTGCAGTGTCTTGAATACTTTGGCAAGTTCTATAAGGACGGAGGCCGCCGCTTTGAGCCTCTGGCTATCAATACAAATTATTATGATGTGGTCGACTGACTGCGGTTTTTCAAACAAATAAGGAGGAAAAAACAATGGATTTTCTGAACAGTACAGGCGGAATGGGAATGGCTATAGGCCTTCTGGGCGCGGGACTTGCCGCGTTTCTGGCAGGAATCGGAAGTGCCAAGGGTACAGGCATCGCCGGCGAAGCGGGCGCGGGCCTTCTCAGTGAAGATCCCACCAAATTCGGTAAAGTTATGATCCTTCAGGTCATCCCCGGAACACAGGGCCTGTACGGGCTGGTTGTATGGTTTTTCGCTATGCTGCAGATGGGCGTGCTCGACGGAACGGCTATCGACCTTACGGTAACTCAGGGACTGCAATACTTTGTAGCATGTTTGCCCATGGCTTTCGGCGGAATGCTCTCCGCTATTGCCCAGGGACGTGTTGCGGCCAGCTCCATAAACATTCTTGCCAAAAAGCCAGACGACTGGTCCAAGGGCATGATACTGTGCATTACAGTTGAGTTCTATGCGATTCTTGCGCTTCTGGCTTCGTTCCTTATGATTCTGAACGTCGCAAAATAACCATAAAGGCTGGTCAATCATGAACGGTATCAACAAAATAACCGACCGCATTGCCGCCGAAACCCAGGGAGAAATAAATGCAGTGCGGGCGGAAGCGGAGGCAAAGTGCCGCGAAATAATAGCGTCCTATGAAAAACAGGCACAGGACGAATATGAGAGATTAATAATGGAGGGTACAGAAGACGGTGCCCTCCAGACGGAGCGTCTGAAAAAAGCGGCGGTAATGGAGGCAAAGAAGTCCGTTCTTACCATGAAGCAGGAAGCGGTGGACAAGGTGCTCGAAGCGTCGGTCAAGCGCATATGCGATATGCCGGAAGAGCGGTATATAACGTTTCTGGCAAAGCTTGCCTCTGAGGCTGCGTTTACCGGTACCGAGGAGGTCATTTTTAACAGGCGCGACTGTAAGTCCGGTACTGCCAGAGCTGTAGTTGCAAAGGCCAATGAGCTGCTCAAGAAGCGCGGTATTCTTCCAAAGCTCACTGTCAGCTCAGAAAACGGCAGCTTTTCCGGCGGCATTATCGTAAAACAGGGAGATATTGAGGTAAATTGCTGTGTCGAGACTCTTGTAGAGATGAGCCGCGATAGGCTGGCAGCTGAAATTGCCGGAGCACTGTTTGACGAATGATTCGCAAAAGGCGGCTTTTTGCCGCAGCAAGGAGGAAGACTCTTGTCTGGAAGTAGAATTAAGGACCGTGACTACCTTGCGGTTTCGGCAACCGTCAGAGCGCGTGAGGGCAAAATGCTCACACGCGAGAAAAAGGAACGGATGATAGACGCCTCATCGTATGAAGATGCCGCAAAGATGCTCACGGAGTGCGGATATGAGGACATGTCCGCCATGAATGCCACCCAGATCGAGGAAGCTCTTTCAAAGCACAGAACCCGCATTTTTTACGAGATCGAAGAGCTGGTTCCGGAGAGGGAAGTCGTCGACGCATTCAGACTCAAATACGATTATCACAACGCCAAGGTCCTCGTCAAGGCGGAAGGGGCGAATATCGACGGAGAGTATCTGATGTCGGACAGCGGCAGAGTGCCGCCTAAGGAGTTTGCCGAGGCCTACCATACGAGGGATTACCGCTGCTTGTCCAGCAAGCTGTCTGCAGCTTTGGAGGATGCGCGAGGAGTTTTGAGCAGGACCGGAAATTCACAGCTTGCCGATTTTATTCTCGATAAGGCGTACTTTGAGGAACTGCAGGAGATGGGAGAGCGGCTGTATTGCCCCTTCCTCGCCGAATATACCGCGCTCTCCGCGGACGCAGCCAATCTCAGCGCCGTAGTCCGTACAGTGCGTATGGGTCGAGACTTTGACTTCTTTAAAAAGGCAATGGTCGGCGGAGGCGGTATTGATGCGGAGAAAGTCGCGATGTCGGCTATTTCCGGGGACGGCTTTGCGCAAATGCTCAAGGGCACTCCTTTCGAGCAGGCGGCTTCGGCGGCGGAAGAGGCGGTCAAGGGATCTAAGCTGGCGGCTTTTGAGCTGTCAATACAGAAGGTTATGACGGACTTTTTAAGGAAATCCGTTTTGACAAGCTTTGGAGCGGAGTCGGTCATAGCATATCTTGCCGCAGTCGAGGATGAGATTACCGCGGCGAGAATGATTTTAACCGGCAAGCTCTCCGGTATTGATTCCAGGCTCCTGAAGGAAAGGCTGAGTGATTAGATGCTGAAAATAGCCGTTTTAGGCGGAAGAGCGACCGTTATGGGCTTCAAGGCCTTGGGACTGGATGTGTATCCGGTGGAGACGGATGAAAAGGCCCGCGAGACATTTAAGCGGCTCACAAGAAACGACGACGAATATGCCATAATATATGTCGAGGAGAGCTACTATAAGTGCCTCTCCCAGGAGATCGATAAATTTAAGGATCGTCCGACTCCCGCAGTCATCCTTATTCCGGGCAGAGAAGGCCCTCTCGGGTTTGGACAATCTGCTCTCAAGGCCGCTGTGGAGCGCGCCGTGGGCAGCGATATCCTTTAATAATGAAGGCAGGTATTTAGATGAGCGGAACAGTTACAAAAGTATCCGGCCCTCTAGTTGTTGCGGAGGGACTTGCGGACGCCAACGTTGCGGACGTTGTCCGTGTCGGTAAGCAGCGTCTTATCGGCGAAATACTAAACATGACGGGTGACAGCGCCTCTATTCAGGTCTATGAGGAGACCAGCGGTCTGGGACCCGGAGCGGTCGTCGAGACAACGGGTTATCCTCTCTCTGTAGAGCTGGGACCCGGTATGCTCAACGGTATATACGACGGTATACAGCGTCCCCTGACGGAAATCCGTGAAATAAGCGGGCACACTATAGCGAGAGGAATCGATGTTCCCGCGCTGAACCGTCAAAAGCTATGGGAGTTCGTCCCCACAGTCAAGATCGGTGACAGAGTAGTTGCCGGAGACGTCATAGGTACAGTGCAGGAGACAAGCGCGATTCTCCATAAGATTATGGTTCCTGTTGGCATATCCGGGGAAGTCGTCTCTGTCCAGGAGGGGAGCTATACCGTTGAGGACACAGTGTGTCTTGTGAAAAGCGCCGACGGAGTCAACCACAAGCTGAGCCTCATGCAGAGGTGGCCTGTACGCGTTAACCGCCCCTACGAAAAAAAATACGTCCCGCTGAGACCTCTCTGCAGCGGTCAGCGCGTTATCGACACGCTTTTCCCTCTGGCAAAAGGAGGTACGGCGGCGGTCCCCGGCCCCTTCGGCAGCGGTAAGACCGTCGTTCAGCACCAGCTTGCAAAGTGGTCGGACGTGGACGTCGTCGTCTATATAGGCTGCGGTGAGCGCGGCAACGAGATGACCGACGTACTCATGGAGTTCCCTGAACTGAAGGACCCCCGCAACGGCGAGCCCCTCATGAAGCGGACCATCCTTATTGCAAACACCTCTGATATGCCGGTCGCGGCACGTGAGGCATCCATATATACAGGCATAACGATTGCAGAGTATTTCCGCGACATGGGCTACGATGTCGCCGTCATCGCGGATTCAACCTCCCGCTGGGCGGAAGCGCTCCGTGAGATGTCCGGACGTCTTGAGGAGATGCCGGGCGAAGAGGGCTATCCCGCATATCTTGCCAGCCGTCTGGCACAGTTTTATGAACGGGCGGGAGTTGTGGAGTGTCTCGGCAGCGATGTCAGAAGCGGCAGCCTCACAGCTATCGGGGCCGTCTCCCCTCCGGGCGGCGACACCTCCGAACCCGTATCGCAGGCGACAATGCGCATTGTAAAGGTCTTCTGGGGACTCGACAGCTCCCTCGCCTATGCGCGGCATTTCCCGGCTATCAACTGGCTCACCAGTTACTCTCTGTATGTGGACAGCCTAAAGCCGTGGTATGATAAGGAGCTGGGCGACCAGTTCATGAAGAACCGCGAAAAGGCGCTGAGTATACTGCAGGAGGAGTCAAGCCTTCAGGAGATCGTCAAGCTGGTCGGCCAGGACAGCCTGTCCGCCGGCGACAGACTGACTCTTGAGACAGCCAAGATGATCAGGGAGGACTTCCTTCAGCAGAACGCATTTATGGATGTAGACAGCTATTCGTCCTATGACCGACAGGCTCTCTTGATGCACATAGTCCTCGAATACGACAGACTCTGCCGAGAGGCCATGGACTCCGGCGCAGAGCTGGGCGAGCTCATCAGGATACCCGCACGGGAGCAGATTGGCCGCGCAAAGAGCGTTCCGGAAGAAGTTTACAAGGCCGAATACAAGCAGATATACGAAAATATGAAAACCCAGATAAGCCAAATTGCAGCGGGAGGTGGGGAAGAATGATCAAGGAATACAAGACAATCCAGGAAATCGCAAGCCCCCTTATGCTGGTAAAGCAGGTCGAGGGAGTCACCTATGACGAACTTGCCGAGATCGAGCTTCCCAACGGTGAGACGCGCCGCTGCAAGGTGCTTGAGGTAGACGGCGATACCGCAGTAGTGCAGCTTTTTGAAAGCGCCGCTGGTATCAATCTGAAAGAGAGCAAGGTCCGTTTTCTCGGTCACAGCCTTGAGCTAGCCGTTTCCGAAGATATGCTCGGCCGTGTTTTTGACGGTATGGGCAAGCCCATAGACGACGGACCGGACATCCTCGCAGAAAAACACCTAGATATTAACGGTCTGCCGATGAACCCCGCATCCCGCGATTACCCCAACGAGTTCATTCAGACAGGCGTTTCCACCATAGACGGACTGAATACGCTTGTCCGCGGACAGAAGCTCCCGATCTTTTCAGGTTCCGGTTTGCCCCATGCGGCTCTGGCAGCTCAGATAGCCCGTCAGGCCAAGGTTCTGGATGAGAGCACTAACTTTGCCGTCGTTTTCGCGGCAATCGGGATCACCTTTGAGGAGGCTGAATACTTCGTTCAGGAGTTCCGGCGCACAGGCGCTATCGACCGCACAGTCCTCTTCACCAACCTTGCAAACGACCCCGCTGTTGAGCGTATCGCGACCCCGCGCATGGCACTGACCGCCGCCGAGTATCTGGCCTTTGAGAAGGATATGCATGTACTCGTCATACTCACGGACATAACCAACTACGCCGAGGCTCTGCGTGAGGTCTCCGCCGCAAAGAAGGAGGTTCCCGGACGCCGCGGCTATCCCGGCTACCTTTACACCGACCTTGCTACCATGTACGAGCGCGCAGGCCGCCGTATCGGCAAGTCCGGCTCCATAACCATGATTCCTATCCTCACCATGCCGGAGGACGACAAGACTCACCCCATACCCGACCTCACCGGCTATATCACCGAGGGTCAGATAATCCTCTCCAGAGAGCTGTACCGCAAGGGCATCGTACCTCCCGTGGACGTTCTGCCCAGCCTGTCACGTCTTAAGGACAAGGGCGTTGGCCCCGGCAAGACCCGCGAGGACCATGCAGGCACCATGAATCAGCTCTTTGCCGCCTATGCAAAGGGTAAGGAGTCAAAGGAACTCATGACCATACTGGGCGAGGCCGCTCTCACCGATGTCGACAAGCTCTACGCGAAGTTCGCCGAGGAGTTTGAGAGCCAGTATGTCAATCAGGGCAACGAAAAGAACCGCAGCATAGAGGAGACGCTCGATCTGGGCTGGAAGCTGCTGTCTATTTTACCCACGAGTGAGCTCAAGAGGGTTAAGCCCGAGATGATTCAGAAGTATTTGCCCAAGAAGTAGGTTTTAAGTACAGCTTAGAGGTGAAACGATGCCAAGCACAGCTATAACACCGACCAGAATGGTCTTAAATCAGCAGAAAGCGCGTCTCAGGACCGCCTCCCGCGGACACAAGCTGCTCAAGGACAAGCGCGACGAACTTATGCGGCAGTTTATGGATGTCGTGCGCAAAAACCGCGAGCTGCGCAGCCGTGTTGAGGAAGGTCTTACCGAGGCGTTTTCCGCTCTGACGGTAGCTTCGGCCGTCATGTCACCGGAGATGCTTGAACAGGCAATTCTGTACCCGCGCCAGACAGTTCGGCTGGACATGAATCTAAAAAACGTCATGAGCGTCAACGTACCCGTATTTGAATTCGAGACAAAGACCGCGGACACGGGCGACATATTTCCATACGGCTTCGCGCAGACCTCCGGCGAGCTGGACGACGCACTTTCAGCGCTGTCCCGCGTGTTTGAGGACATGCTGGAGCTGGCTCAGGTGGAAAAGCAGATGCAGCTTATGGCAGAGGAGATAGAAAAGACCCGCAGGCGCGTCAATGCTTTGGAGTATGTGATGATACCCCAGTGCGAGGAAAACATCAAGTATATAACCATGAAGCTGGAGGAGAACGACCGTTCCTCCAAGGTGCGCATGATGAAGGTCAAGGATATGGTGCTCGAAAAGGCCCACAACTATAGCGTATAAGCATTCTAAACGCCCTCATATAGAGGGCGTTGCTTTTTTGTAATAAGGTAAATTATGGATAACACTTGAATTTGACGGAGGATATGGTAAACTGAGAAAAAGATATTGGGAGATGTGGCAATGGAATGGAACGAGCTAAGAGAGGCCTGCCTCAGCTGTGAGAGGTGTGCGCTGAGCGAAACGCGCACAAACGTCGTGTTCGGCGCTGGCAGTGCGGACGCGGAGATAATGTTTATAGGGGAAGGGCCCGGAGAGCAGGAGGACAAAAAGGGCGAACCCTTTGTGGGTCGTGCCGGAAAGCTTCTTGACGAGATGCTTGCCATAATAGATCTGGACCGCACCAACATCTACATAGCCAACATGGTCAAATGCCGTCCTCCCCGCAACAGAGACCCTCTCACAATCGAAAAGGATGCATGCATGGTCTGGCTCCGGGAGCAGACAAGGCTGATCAGACCTAAAATCATCGTATGTCTGGGGCGAATCGCGGCCGTCTCCATTATCCGCGAGGACTTTAAAATCTCACAGGAACACGGTCAATGGACACAGCGGGACGGAGTTTGGATAACTGCTCTGTATCATCCCGCCGCCTTACTTCGCGATCCGCGCCGCAGACCTGAGACATTCGACGATCTTAAAGCGATACAGCGTAAGATACGCGAGGTCTGTGACCACACTTACAAGGGCTGAAAAATACACGTTCTGCCGCTGTCTGGGGTTGCAGGAGTCCAATTATACACAAAAGATCCAAACTTAATACTTTTGAAATATGTTCTATGTTTCTTTTGTAACAATTAGCTGTTAATATAGTAATTGCAAGAGACAGTTTGATCTTTTTCGTTTTCTCCTCATCTCAAACAAACAATCGGCAGGCGGAATGTCGCACCGTCTGTCGGTTGTTTTGTTTTATAGGATTTTTCACCTTTTGATGTGTTATTTTTTATAAACAGAGATACGTTGCTAGGGGGGGTACTAGTATGAAAAAACTGATATGTACATTCACCTCGGTCATCACAGTCTGCTCTCTTCTGTTTGGAAGTGTGTTTGCCGCCGTTTTGGGTGACGAGGTAGACGGCTACGAGACATATCTGGGTACCGGAATGGAGCTCTCAAAAGGAGTATACTGGACAGGCTCCGATTACCAGACTGAGAACTATATAGAGTATATGCCCTCAGACTC
>JAAYCC010000015.1 GCA_012729875.1 Clostridiales bacterium
GTTTCGGCTGGGACAGTTATCTGTCGCTGGGTACCGTTGTGGTGCTGCCGTAGATCATATCGTCTACATCACCGGAATTGCTATTAAGTTTTCTATACATCCATATCCTCCCCCTTTCTTATTAACTTTGGTAATCATAACACATGTTCTCCGGGAAAGCAAGACATTTTGCATAATAAATTATTAATTATTTGTTAAGTCTGCCGAGACATAAAAACAGGGCAAGGAAATATTCTTCCCTTGCCCTGATATTAGTGCATCTATCTTCCGCGTCTTTTAGGCGCAAGATGCTTGCCGACGACCCTTTTTTCGTCTCTTGCCGCGTATCGGTCCTCGACCTTTACACGAAGGTAGTTTAGACCTCTCATAAGCGGATATGCCAGCAGCGCGAAAACCGCGAACACCAGGAAAGATGAATTGTCCAGCTTTGTAAGAGTAAAAAGGTCTTTCATGAAGATCACACAGAAAAGCACAGCGACAATATCCGAAATTATGAGCGCAAGCCGCAGCTTGTTAAAAGGCTTGCTGACATCGACCAGAACCAGCAATCCCACAACTGTCATCGTATATGCACAAATAGTGGACATAAAAGCATCCGGCAGGTCGAAGGCGTAATAGAATAGCATGACGCCGATTATCAGAATAATATTAGACAGGCCGCCGGGCAACGAGCGAATTATGACGTTTCGCAGGAACTTGCCCCTTACTTGACCGCCGTTGGGCTCCATGGCCAGTACAAAAGACGGATATCCTATGGTCATGCTGCTGATAAGACTGAGCTGAGAAGGCGTCAGCGGATATGGCATGGTGAATATCAGCGAGATTATAGCCATAAAGAACGAGAATATGTTTTTTACCAGATACAGCGAAGCACTGCGCTGTATATTGTTGATAACGCGGCGCCCCTCCATAACTACAGAGGGCATTGACGCAAAGTCGGAGTTTAGCAGGACGATATGGGAGACCTGACAGGCAACGTCGCTGCCCGAGGCCATAGCCACGCCGCAGTCGGCCTCTTTGAGGGCCAGAACGTCGTTGACGCCGTCACCGGTCATGGCAACCGTGTGCCCCGCGGCCTTCATAGCTCGGACAAGTAGGCGTTTCTGGTTGGGCGTCACCCTGCCGAAGACGGTATATTCCTCGGCTGCACGTCGCAGATCGCGGTCATTCTGCAGCTCACGGGCGTCTATATATTTCTCCGCATTTTCGATTCCCGCGCGCCTTGCGACCTCGGAAACGGTCATAGCGTTATCGCCGGAAATTACCTTTATCGCAACACCCTGTTCAGCGAAATATCGGAAGGTAGCCTCGGCGTTCTTCCGTATCTTGTTTGCAAGAAGAACGAGCGCCAGCGGCATTATATCCGAAGTAAGCGACTCGTCTGAGAGCTTGCCGTCATAGAGGGCAAGCAGCAAAACACGGGCGCCTTTTTTTGAGTAAAAATCAATCTTGTCCCTGTATTCATCGTATCTGTCGCCAAGAATGACGTCCGGCGCTCCCAGGATATATACCTCATCCTCGTGGAAGGAAACCCCTCCGTATTTTTTGCGGGAGGTGAACGGAAGCGTCTCAACAGCGTCCTGGTTTTTCTTGTCCGTGAAGTATCTGCGCAGCGCCGCCATGGTGTCGTTGTCGTCCTGCATTGCGTAGACATAGTCGGACATTATCATACGGATATCGTCCTCAACGAACCTGTCCTCGCAGAGCAGGCAGATGTCCTCAACGACCATCTTGTTTTCTGTTATGGTGCCCGTCTTGTCCACACAGAGAGTATCGACACGCGCCAGCGTCTCAATGCAGTTCATGTCGTGTACAAGGGTCTTGCGCTGTGCAAGGCGGATGACCGCCGCTACCAGGGCAAGACTTGTCAGCAGGTAGAGCCCTTCGGGTATCATGCCCACCAGTGCACCGACGGTGGATACGACGCCCTCACGCATCGGTCTGCCGAGCCACACGATCTCTTTTATCGCCATAAGCGTGCCAATGGGTATAAGGGCGATACCTATCCACTTGACCAGGCTTGTGAGGGAGCGCATCATTTCCGACTGCTTCTTGCCGTTGCTCTTCTTGGATTCAAGGGTCAGGCGGGAGACATAGGACTCCTTGCCGACTCTCACAAGCCGCGCCTTGACGGTGCCGCTGACTACAAAGCTTCCGCTCATCAGCTCGTCGCCCACGGATTTTTTTATCTCATCCGCCTCACCGGTCATCAGAGCTTCGTTTACCAGACATTCGCCCTCTACCACGACGGCATCGGCAAAGATCTGGTTGCCCATGGTGAAAATAGCTATATCATCGCGTACACAGTCATTTACACCGAGGGTGTTTTTTGTACCGTCACGCAATACTATTGCCTTTGGAGTGCTGATTATACTGAGCTTATCGAGGATCTTTTTTGAGCGCAATTCCTGGATAATACCGATAATCATATTGGAGAACACCACCGGCATAAAAGTGAGGTTCGCCCATGAGCCGACTGCGATGACACATATCGCCAACAAGAAAAAAACTATATTGAAGTATGTGAAGACGTTTGAACGGACAATTTGCCCCACGGTTTTTGTCGGAGGCTCAACAGGCTCGTTGCCGTATCCGTTTTCCATGCGTTCCAACACCTGCTGGGCGGTCAGCCCAGTTTCGAGCGGAGCGCAGAACTCCTCTATCTTCTTGCTCGGGAGATCAGGCTCTTCCTTGATCTTTTTCCTTTTGGAGGGCAGGCTCAAAGCCATGACACTAATTCCCCTTATTCTGTGTATTCGGAAATCCATTCGCCAGTTTATTCTAACACATTTTATTACAAAGTGAACAAGCTGCTGTTAATTTTTCTCTTTGCGCCAAATAAAAACACCGCATACCGCCAAAATCCGGCGATATGCGGTAAACCGTCAGAATTCAGCTCAGTGCCTCTACAAAGTTCTTATATATCTGTGCCACATGTGCACGGCTGGCTGTGCCCTTAGGTGAAAATGTGTTGTTTCCTATGCCTTCGATAATATTCGCCTGCTGAAGCGCATATACGGCCGTCTTGTGGTTTGACGCTATCTGTGCATCATCGGAAAACGTGGTCTTGCCCTCGACAACCGGCAGGGTTTTTCCATAAACCTTTGCATAGTTATACATTATGCGGCACATATCTTCGCGGGTGATGCATTCCTCCGCTCTGAACCTTGAATCTGCAACACCTTCAGTTATACCGGCCAGATATGCCCACTGGGCATAAACAGAGTAATATCCGTTCTCCATGAGGTCTGTATAGTTGTGCTCGTAGGCCCTCATAAGGTCGTTTCTTATGTAGCCCGTGACCGTGCCGTACCGCACCTTATACCAGTTGCCGCTCTTTCCCAGCACATTCAAAGCGGTGTACCTGTTGCTTACAAAGCCGACAACCGGGGTGTCTGTGGACGGCCCCTGGCGAATATTCACGCCGGTAGCTGTCACAAGCCCAATGGTGCCGCTCAGGCTGTTTGAAAGGCCGGCAAAGCGTCCCAACACTGTTACGAACATGCCTCTCTGCATCTCGGTATCCGGCTCAAATCTCGACGGGCTCATGCCGTTGAAAAGATTGTTTGAGTAAGCAAAGCAGACCGCGTCATAATACCACGTGCCGGCCGTGACATCGTCAAAGGGCAGCTTGGCATCCGCTCGGAAGCTGGCGCTTATGCTGTGGTTAGAGGTGACATTGCTGAAAGTATAGCTTTTTACCGCACCCACACTTACTCCGTCCACAATCACATCGGAAACTGCATAACCACTATTGGGCGTAATGGAATATGCCTTTGAGCCCGACTGTATAACACCGGTCGTGCCGGAGGGGCTTATGCTGCCGTTTGCCCCCGCCTTAGCTGTGATTGAATAGACAGGAGCGATTTTGTATGTAGCTGTCATAGTACCGCTCTGCGAGTACCCCTCCGCACGTGCCATTGCCTTTATCGTAGTATCGGAGCTCAGCGTTATAGGAGACGAATATACCTTGCTCGCCGTCGTGGGCTCAGAACCGTCCGTTGTATAGTATATGGTCGCTTTTCTGATGGAGCTCAGGGATATTTGAGTTCCCGACGAGACACGGTTACCCTCGGAAACGCCGCTTGTGACCGCCGCCGTCGGCGCTTCCAGCTGAGGCACCTTTACCGTATATTCAAGAATAGTGCTGCCGGAGCAGTTGGCCGAGACGGCGATGGCGCGGAGCTTTGTAGTGTTGTACAGCGTAATCGCGCCCGAATAAGCTGTCGAGTTCGCCGTTGGGGCGGAGCCGTCGGTCGTATAGTATATGGCCGCGCCCGGCGTGTCGCTCGTGAGCTCAACGGTCTTTCCGCCGACAAAGGGCTTTGTGTGGCTCTTTGGCGCTTTCTCTCTGGCTGCAGTCTCATTGTCAAGCTGGACAGCCTCGCTAGGAGTATATGTAACGCTGTCACGCCCTGTGTATCTGTATATGGCGTAGCCCCTTTCCAGATAGTAGGACTGGAAACTGGCCAGAGACCTGCTCTGGCCTGCGCCGTAGCGAGTCAGCCTCGTAATGACCGGAGTCTGCTCCATGACCTCCAGACCTATGATATTGCCTTCCGTGTCGTATGTAATGCTTGAAATCAAAACAACATGGCTTCTGGTCTCGTTAAGGCAGTCCCCCACTTGGAGGCTATACAGGCTCTGATCTCCTACTTTTTCCGCCACATATGGCAGCGAATAAGTGGTTTTCCTGGATTCCAGCCCCCACGCATAGGAAACATAACCGCTGCAGTCGGTGGAGTAGACCGGGGCGATCTTGTTGTATGTAGAATATGCCGTATAGAACTTGCTGCTGTTGTCCAGAACAGAGGACGCAAAGGTCTCGAGTGATACGCCGTAGCCTATGTATCCGTTGGAGTTGACCGGCTGCCCGTAGGGTATTCCGGTATAGGTGTTCTCAGCGTAAAAGACGCCGTAGCTGCCCCACTGTGTCCTGTTCTCAAGAGGCGTCCACTTTATCTCGTTGAGCTGGCGGGCGCGCTTAACGATGTTGCGCTGTCCCTCGGATATGGGAGGGGTGAGAGTTTGAAGCGCCGCCTCCGCGGTCATTGTCCGCGCTTTTACCGCAGATTCCGAAACAAGTCCCGCTTCCTTCAGCAGAGCGTCATAATCGCAGACGAGATCATAGTTGTCGTTATACTCGCTTATGGTGTTATCGTCGTCGGGAGCCAGCAGCGAGCAGAGGCCCGCAGTTCCGTGGAGATTAAAATCCTGAAGGTCGCTGTCGGCGTTAAAGCTGCCGAAAAGCGCCGACAGCTCTGTCATATAGTTTTGGTTGCCTATCTGGACAGCGAGCTGGTCCCCGTCGGTATAACAGGAGCGTACACCGCTCAGGACAGGTTTACCGCCGGCCCAGACTGTGTAGTCGAAGACCTCGCCTGTCAGAAAAAGATCCCCATATTGAGTTGGAATGAGGCGCATAACGTCTGTGAGATCCGTAGTCATAACGGCAGAGGACGCGCCGTCAGAGAGCTCATAGACTTTGCCTCCCGCCAAATATTTTATTGCACCGTTTATGACATACATCTGCTTAATTATATCGGATGCGCTATGTATATCTGTGGCTGTGCCGCCGGACTCGGGCATTTTTTTGACTGTCTCACCGACGGTGTAATACAGATAGCCGTTCCAGAGGTTGAGGTTTTTCCCGTCATCAGCGGAGAGTGCGTAAACTCTCTCCCCCCTCTTGACAAATAAACCTCCGTGGTTAAAATACAGATTGCCGCCGTCTGAGAGCATAACGCCCCCGTTTTGGATATTGAGGTCCGTGTTTCCGATCTGCCACGACTCCGCATGAGCCGTATCCAGAGGCAGCAGCAAAATAGTCATTACCGCCGCAAGGATCATTACGAAGGTTCTGCGAAATATGTTCATAATCAGCCTCCAGAACTAATACTGGTATGAAAAAGTTTACATAATTTTCTTGATAATAGCATATGTAATATCAAATTTCAAGGTTTTATGTAAAAGTTTCGCTTCTTGTGACCAAAAAAAGCGCCGACCCGCAGGTCGGCGCCAGAGTTAAATGCTATATTAAAGTACGCGGACACGGATAACGTCGTCCATCTTCCTGATAGTTTCGGGTATGGCATCGCCAATCGGAGAATCGATGTCTATGATGGTATAGGCATAGTCGCCGCGCTGCTTATTGATCATGTGGGCTACGTTCAGCTCTGCATCGCCGATCAAATCGAGGAAGTGGTGAAGCATACGCGGAACGTTTTTGTGGAGTATGCATACCCGGCACACGCCCATCCTGTCAAGTGTCGCACATGGAAGATTAACGGAATTTGTGATGTTTCCATTGAGAAGATAGTCCCGAGCCTCACGGGCTGCCATAACGGCACATTTTTCCTCGCTCTCGGGAGTGGAGGCGCCAAGATGAGGCATAGGAATCACGTTTGGCGCATTTGCGGTAATCGCATTTGGGAAGTCTGTGACGTATCGTGCGACCTTAGCCGTATCTATTGCGTCCATAAGGTCCTCATCACAGACAAGCTCGCCGCGCGCCAGATTGATGATGCGCACGCCGTCCTTCATCTTTTCAAAGGCTTCCTTGTTCAGCATGTGGTGAGTCTGATCCTTGATGTAGGGAACGTGGAGTGTAATATAGTCACAGTTGCGGTAAATCGTATCAATGTCGGTGGCATGGATCACGCTGCGAGAGAGATCCCATGCGGCGTCGACGGACAAATACGGGTCGTAGCCGTAAACGTCCATACCCAGCTCCACAGCGGTGTTGGCGATCTTCGCGCCGATAGCGCCGAGTCCTATAACGCCCAGAACTTTACCGGCAATTTCCGGACCTGTAAACGCAGACTTGCCCTTTTCGACCATAGCGGGGATTTCGTCGCCCTTGTCGGCAATGCTCTTTACCCACTCTATACCGCCGGCAACATCGCGGGAGGCCACAAGCAGGGCGCATATGACAAGCTCCTTGACAGCCTCGGAATTGGCTCCGGGGGTGTTGAAGACCACTATTCCCTTTTCGGCACAGCGGTCTACGGGGATGTTATTGGTTCCGGCGCCGGCTCTTGCTATGCAAAGAAGGTTGCCGTCAAACTCCATGTCGTGCATTTTCGCGCTGCGGACTAGAATTGCATCCGGGCTCTGCGCCTCGTTGTCTAATTCTATTCCCGCGCCCTTTATGATATCAAGGCCGGTCTGGGCAATTTTATTTAGAGTTTTAACCTTGTACATTTGCCACCTCAAACTCTTTCATAAACTCGACGAGCTTCTTTACGCCCTCCATAGGCTGTGCGTTGTAAATAGAGGCGCGCATACCGCCGACGAGACGGTGACCCTTTAGGTTGGTGAAGCCCTTGGCTGTCGCCGCCTTTACGAATTCGGCGTCCTTTTCGTCGCTCCCTGTGCGGAAGGTCACGTTCATGTCACTGCGGGAGTCCTTTTCGGCGGTCGCGTTAAAGAGCTTGCTCTCGTCCAGAAAGTCGTAGATAAGCTTTGCCTTTTCGCTCTTTATTTTCTCCATGCCGTTGACTCCGCCCTGCTTCTCAAGCCAGTCAAGGACCAGTCCGAGAATGTAGATATTCCAGCAGGGGGGCGTGTTATACATTGAGTCCTTTTCAATCATGCGCTTATAGCTCATCATGAGAGGCGTGCAGGCCATCTCGCGTCCGGCAAGCCCCTTGTCCATGATCACAACGGTCAGACCGGCGGGAGCCATATTTTTCTGTGCTCCGGCAAAAATAACGCCGTATTTGGAAACGTCGACAGGTTTGGACAGGATATTCGAGGACATATCGCAGCAGAGAGGGACATTTCCCGTTTCAGGGACATACTTCCACTCGGTTCCGAAAATAGTGTTGTTTGCACAATAATAAAAGTATGCCGCCTCGGGATCCAGTGAAAGCTCGGACTGAGCGGGAATGTAGCTATAGTTTTTGTCCTCAGAGGAAGCCGCGATGTTGACGGTACCGAATTTTTTTGCTTCCTTTGTGGCTATGCTGGAGAAGTTGCCGGTCACGACATAGTCGGCCTTGCCCTTACCCAGCTCTCCCATGAGGTTCATGGGTATCATTGAAAACTGGAGCGACGCGCCGCCCTGCAGTAATAGCACCTCGTGAGTATCGGGGACGGAGAGCGCTTTTTTCATTTTCTCCTTGGTACCCGCATGAATCTCCATGAAGGCTTTACTTCGATGGCTCATCTCCATGACGGACGTGCCTGTACCGCCGTAGTTGAGTATGTCACGTCCCGCAATCTCGAGGACCTCGGCAGGAAGAGCGGACGGGCCTGCGGAAAAATTGAAGACTTCTTCTCTTTTCATCGTAAAAACCTCCATAAGTTATTAAAATTCTAAACTTAGTTAAAATTTTGATAATCCAATTATAAGCAAGACTTACTGTAAAGTCAAACAACTTTACCTACAAGCATTTTGTCAAAATAGCTAATAATTTCGACATTTTCTACAAGTTTGCGATGCTGTCCACCGTCGACACACACCTGAGTGTAGTTGGGTGCGTGACCTATGGACTTTCCGTCGCGCTCGGTTTCAAAAAGCACAGGCAGTACCTTTCCAACGCAGCTCATGAGGTACTCTCTCTCCATCTCATCGGCCACAGTCTGAGCCTGTAGAGCGCGCGCAGCTTTTACCGCGCGGCTCAGCTGCTTGGGCATCTGCGCCGCTTTTGTCCCCATCCGCACCGAATACGGGAAAATGTGCATTGATGAAAAGCTGCATTTTCTTATGAACCTAAGCGTCTCCTCGTGCTGCTCGTCGGACTCGCCCGGAAATCCCACAATGAGGTCGGCGGTTATCCCGCAGCCGGGAAAATACTCCCGCAGGAGCATAACGGCTTCATAGAAGCGCTCAGTATCATATTTCCTGTTCATAGCCGAGAGTATACCGTCACAGCCGCTCTGCAGCGACAGGTGGAAGTGGTTGCAGACCTTCCCGGAGGCGGCAAGTCTCTTACAGAAGTCCTCAGTTATAACGGTTGGCTCCAAGGAGCCTAGACGTATTCGCATATCTCCGGCGGTCTCCGCAATCGCTTCAACGGCGTCGGCCAGAGTTTTTGCGGGCGCCAGGTCGCGCCCGTAGGAGGCAATCTCAATACCTGTGACAACGAGTTCGCGGTAGCCCTCCGAAGCAAGCGCCTCAGTCTGTGCGGCGCATGACTCAAGCGGCAGAGAGCGTAGGCGGCCTCGTGTATAGGGTATGATACAGTAGGTGCAAAAGTTCACGCAGCCGTCCTGTATTTTCAACATGGCGCGGGTGCGGCCGCCGACAGCGCCGCCCGGAAGCTCCTCGAAAGCGCGGCGGGCAAAGGGGTCGTCGACATAGCTGTAAAAGCGCCTGTCGCCAAGCGCTCTCATTATGTCGTCAATAAAGCGCTTTTTGTCGCCGCTGCCGTGGACAACATCAGCACCCAGCTCCGCCGCATCCCCGGGCGAAAGCTGGGAAAAGCAGCCGCAGACGGCGCAGACGGCGTTGGGGTTCTCGCTTTTCAGCCTGCGTACCGCCTGTCTGGACTTGCGGCCGCTCTCCGCTGTGACAGCACAGGTATTTATTATTATCAGATCGGCCCCTTCGCATTCGTCTGCGGGTAAAAACCCGTTGTCGGCGAGTATAGCTTCTATAGCCTGGGTCTCAAATTGATTCACCTTACAGCCCAGGGTCGTTATGGCATATCTCATGGTATCACCTTGTTTTTACTA
>JAAYCC010000100.1 GCA_012729875.1 Clostridiales bacterium
TAACTCTGTACGCTCTATATATCCCAATGTTTATCATGATGATGAAGAAGGAGAAGGACCTCAACCCCATAAAGCGTTTTGTAATGCCGGCACTGTCCGTTCTAAGCTGTGTGTTTATGGTCTACGCTGCCTGTATAGCCCACAAGACAACAGTACTCTACTATCTTGTCATTTTTCTTATCATCATGCTGATCGGCGCTTTCTTCTCCAAGAAGAGGGCTCTGTAATAAGCTCAATAGCTATTAATAATATATAAGCCCATACCGGTTCTTCGGCATGGGCTTATTATAACATTATTGGGACTGCTGAACCTATATCAAAAATGCGCTTTCCGGTCAGGTACACCGGCTTCACACCATGAGAAAGAAGGAACAGTTCGATCTGAGTCCTGTCCGGGTGCCCGTCAAGCGTTCCGGTAAGTGCAAGTAAATCCGGCGCTATCTTAAATGACGCGCCGCCGATAAAACCTTTATCATAGCCCTCAAGTGAGATATAGCCGTCACGGACAGTCAGCACGTCAAGACCTGCGGCCGCCATTGCTCTTGCCATCCCTCTGTCGGAAGTGACGGCGGCGTTTTCATTGACGATACAGACGGTGCATTTTGCGTAACCCTGTTTTACGTCTATAAGGCGCGGCTCATTGGGCAGTACGGACAGTGATTTGTTGTGGAAAATTCTCTCGCCAATGACGGCGGCGCATAGCCCAGCGTCCTCGGGATATTTACACCCGAAGGGCGCTTTTGAGAGAGTTATTTCTGCGCACAGACCGCTCAGAGCAGAGATAAACCCCTCTGTTGCCACAGCCTCCGACACAACAAGCCTGTTCCCGCCCATGTGCAGAGCGCTCAGATCGACATGGGAACGCAGCCTGGGATCCACTCTTTCATTATTAGGACAGGCAATAACACCGATGCCCAAGCTCATAAGAGCGCCTCCCAATTCGGAGACATAGTCCTCCCCTATTATGACTTGTCCGACAGCTCTGTCCGGAAGGTTTGAATTTTTAAAAAAGCCCATTTGCTTCATCCCAAAACGGCAGCTATGGCAGCTCTTATATTCCTGACGGAAATCAGTTCGAGCCCGTCCGGAGCCCTCACATCGCCGCGCACATGGGCGGGAATTACACAGCGTCTGAAACCTAGACGTGCAATCTCGGCAAGGCGCTGGTTGAGAGCGCTGACACTGCGTATCTCTCCCGTAAGGCCAACCTCACCAACAGCAGCCAAATCATTACCTATAGGTACATCGTGTTGGCTGGACGCAATCGCCAGTACAGCAGCAAGGTCGGCAGCCGGCTCGTCCAGTTCAAGACCTCCTATGACGTTTATGTAAGCGTCGCAGCCGCCTACGGCAATACCTCCGCGCTTTTCAATTACGGCGAGCAGAAGCATTGCGCGGTTGTAGTCTAGTCCGTTGGAGTTGCGCCTTGCAACATTATAGCTGCTGGGCGTTACAAGTGCCTGTATTTCCGCGAGAATGGGACGCGTACCCTCTATCACGCAGGTGACGCAAGTGCCCGGACTGTTGTCCGGCCTGCCAGAGAGCAGCATCTCCGAGGGGTTCTCCACCTCGCGCAGACCGCTGTCTATCATCTCAAAAACGCCTATCTCGTTGGTGGAGCCGAAGCGGTTCTTGGCAGCTCTTAGAATGCGGTAGGACATGCTCCGTTCGCCCTCAAAATATAAAACGCAGTCCACCATATGCTCAAGCACCTTGGGTCCGGCAATTGCCCCGTCCTTGTTGACGTGACCGACGACAAAGGTCGTGATCCCCTCATTTTTTGAAAGCTGCATCAAGGTCATTGTGCAGTCCTTGACCTGGCTAACGCTGCCCGCGCTCCCGCTCATTTCGGGATTATACAGGGTCTGAATGGAGTCAACTATCAAAATATCCGGCATAAGCTCCTCGACTGCCCGCACTGCCTCTGTGATGTCCGTCTCCGCGAGGACATAGAGCGACTGCGCGTCAACGCCGAGCCTGTCCGCCCGCAGCTTGAGCTGGCGGACGCTCTCTTCTCCGGTGAGATAGAGGATTTTTCCGCTGTCGCCCATAAGCCCGCAGATTTGTAGTAAAAGGGTCGACTTTCCGATGCCCGGGGCGCCTCCTACAAGGACGAGAGAGCCGCGCACAGCGCCTCCTCCCAGTACGCGGTCAAACTCCTTCATGCCCGTCGAAAAACGCAGCTCATCGCGGGAATCAAGCTCAGAGAGCTTTTCCGGGCGGCTAAGAGATGTTCTTTTGACCTTTGCGGCTGAAGCCGAGGATTTTGTCTCAGACGGAGCCTCGACAAGAGTATTCCAAGCACCGCAGCCGGCACAGCGTCCCGCCCATTTGGGCGTCTCAAAACCGCACTCGGAGCAGAAGAAAACAGTTTTAGCTTTCATTTTTCACCTCATAGATATCGCTGTCTGCTGTCGCAGAATACACAGTATGACGAAACAAGGCATAACGCCACCTTGGACTGATAGCCGTCCTCCCGCAGAGCGGCACCTTCCACCGGGTTTGAGAGAAATCCGCACTCGGCGAGAACAGCTACACAGTCAAGAGAGTTCATGAGATATATGCTGTCTGGTATCTGAACCGCTATACGGCGGTTCTGCGGATAAAGCACGGTATTCATTTTTTCTTGTACAAGAATTGCAAGCTCCTTGCTCCCGTCGTTGGCAGAGAAAAAAGCCTGTGGCCCGCGCGGCGACGAGGAGGTAAACTTGTTCTGATGTATGCTTATCAGCACGGCATTTTCCACGCTCTCAATGAGGTCCAGCCTTTTATCCTGGTCGTAACGCTTACGTTTTGCTGTGGATTTCAGCTCTTCCGGGTAGTTTATTTCCTCGCTTGTGCGTGTCATTTTATACGGAATACCGCAGAAATCACAGATTTCCGCCATCCTCAGAGCGATTTGAAGGTTTATCTCGCTCTCCTTAACTCCATCGCGAGTTACCGCTCCCCCGTCCTCACCTCCGTGCCCCGGATCTATCACAAGAACATTTTCTATGGAGGCTCTTTTGAAAGCCGGATGACTGTCGGTTGACGGCGTTAGCAAGAAGATAACCGCAAGTACAACTATTAAGATAAACATGGCAAAAAGAATAAATCGGTTGCTATCCTGCAAAGTAATCACTCCCTCTGGCAATTGTACGAACTTTGCGGGATGTCCTATGCAAAAATGCGGGGAGAAAAACTCCCCGCATTTTTATGATTTAAGCCTCATCGCCTTTGAATTTATTCCAAAGCGGACCCGCTATGCAGGTGGAGGAATATCCGCCCGCAATGATGCCGACCATCAACGGCAGCGCAAAAATGCGGACTGAAGTGACGCCAAAAATAATTATGAGTATGACCGGGAGCAGCGTCGTAATTGTCGTACCTATGCTTCGGCGCATGGATTGCCAGATCGACTCGTCCACACAGGCGGCGAAGTCGCCGCGGCCGCGCTGCAGCTTGCGGTTCTCACGTATACGGTCGAATACGACTATCGTTGCGTTAATAGAATATCCGACTATTGTAAGCGCGGCGGCTATAAAGGTCATGTTCACGGGCAGTCGGCTGATTATTAAGAAAGCAAGCATTATAAGGACATCGTGGAGCAGGCATATAATAGCGGCAATACCGCTGCGGAATTCAAATCTTATGGTGATGTAGACCAGAATGAGGGCGCAGGCGATAAGCGTGGAAAGAAGAGCTGAGCGCTTAAGGTCGTTGCCGACGGATGCTGAGACGTATTCCGAGGAGAGAAGCTCGACTTTATCCTCGCCGAATTTCTCTGCAATTTTATCAAATAACTCCTCGCGGGTCTCGCTTTCAATCTCCACAGTCTTTACCAAAACTGAGGTACCGCTGTTGCCGGAGGTTGTCACATTGGCAGACACACCCGCAACATCTTTGAATATTTTGGCAATATCGTCCTGAACCTGCCTTGTGACTTCAGTGCCAAGCTCAAACTCCATGGTTACGCCGCCGGCAAAATCAATGTCAAAGTTAAATGCGGGTACACCAAAAAATGTCAGGATAACACCCGTAAGTCCGATGGTACAGAGTATTATAGAAATTGTGGCAAAAATTTTGAACTTTCCGACAAAGCTGAAATTTTTTGAAGAATTATCAAACATATCCGTCCCCCCTATCTTGCGCCGTAAGCCCTAAGGCTCTTGTGCGGAAGCTCCGCAAGGCTTTTGAGTATGAGGTTCGGAACTATCAGCATACACGCCATGGACAAAATTACGCCTATAAGCAGGGTCTGAGCAAAGCCGAGAATCGTACCGGTACCCTGCCAGAGCAGCACGATCGCGGCGATTATTGTAGTCACGTTTGAGTCGATAATTGCGGTATACGCCCTCTTGAAACCGGATTGCACAGAGCTTCGGAGAGTTTTGCCGAGCATAAGCTCCTCTCGCAGACGCTCGAAAATAATGACATTTGCGTCCACTGCCATTCCAATAGTCAGTATGATACCGGCGATACCCGGCAGACTGAGGTTTACATGGAATATTGTCAATACGACAAGGAAGAGCCCGATATACAGAAGCAGTGCAAGGTCGGCCACAAGTCCGGGGACCCTGTAGATGATGACCATATATAACATAACCAGGATGACGCCTATGATGCCTGCAAAAATGCTGGTCTCAAGGGACCTCTCACCGAGAGAAGCGCCGACAGACTGCAGCTTAGTATCCTTAAGCTCGAAGGGCAGATGTCCGGCGGCTATAATGTCCGCAAGATACTGGGCATACTCACGGGAGTCGTCTCTCCCAAGAGATATGATGGGAGTACTTGTATCTATGCCGACGCCTTTATATTGGGGGTCGACATAGGGAGTACTTATCTCGGCATCGTCCATATAGATAGCTACATAATTGTTGTTTCCGCCGTAGCCTGCGATTTTGGCTGTAGCCTCTTTGAATTTTTTTGAGCCCTCCTCTGAGAGCTGGAGAGAAACATAGTATTCAGGAACGCTTGTCTCGCTGATCTGACCGTATGCCGCTGTCGCGCCGGTAACGTCTTTGCCCTCAAGAATAATGTTGCCCTCATGATCGCGGAACTGTATCAGAGCCGTTGTGCCGAGCATCTGTACGGCTTCCTCGGGGTCGTCCACATTGGGGATCTCAACGACGACGCGGTCAGAGCCCGAGAGGTATACATTCGCCTCGGTATAGCCGAGATTATTGAGACGCTGACGCAGCATAGTCTGCGCCGTCTCCATTCCAGATGCGACCTCGTCCGACGATGTACCTTCCGGTATGACCGCCTCATAGACTATTTCGGAGCCGCCCACAAGGTCAAGTCCCAGCGATACGCCCTCGGAAACCTTGGGTATGCCCAAAAAGCCGCAGAGCGCCGCGTAAAAGAACAGAGCGGTAATAATGACTACTGCCGTCAACGTGATTATTACTTTTTTCATTGGTTAAAACCCACCTCCTGCAAACAGAGATATTATATATTTTCGTGGGTCGAAAGTCAACAAAATAAACGGCCGAAGCGGGTTTTGTACCGCTTCAGCCGATATATCATGAGCTCAGACCTTAAGTTCCGGATCACTGTCCGCTAAAAGCGAAGAATAGCGCTCCAGAAGCGGCTTGACATTTTCGCTCAGAAAATCCGTCACCTGCTCGGGCGCACGCCCCACATACGCGCTTGCGTCCAGATTGCCTGTGATCTCCTCCTCGGTAAGCCCGAAAAGTGGGTCGGCGGCAATGCGCTCTATCAGGTCGTTTGGAAGTCCCTGCTCCTTGACGACCGCCCCCGCCGCAACAGAGTGTACTCTGATACGCTCGTGCAGCTCCTGACGGTTACCGCCCTTCTTGACGGCATCCATCATAATGTTCTCCGTAGCCATAAAGGGGAGTTCCTCATTTATGTGCTTCTCTATGACCCTTTCATAGACCCTTATGCCGCTTGCGACGTTTAGATAGATGTTGAGAATGGAATCTACAGCCAGAAAGGCCTCTGGAATTGAAATCCGCTTGTTTGCGGAGTCGTCCAGGGTGCGCTCAAACCACTGGTTGTAGGCCGTCATAGCGGGATTTTGGGCGTCCGCTATGACATAGCGCGACAAAGAGCAGATACGCTCACA
>JAAYCC010000016.1 GCA_012729875.1 Clostridiales bacterium
ATAAGAAAAATCCCGTAATCTCAATGACTACGGGATTTCCTTTTTTTGGTGACTCAGCGGGGATTCGAACCCCGGACCCTCTGCTTAAAAGGCAGATGCTCTGCCGACTGAGCTACTGAATCAGGTGTTTTTAATTGGCTGGGATAGCAGGGCTCGAACCTACAATACCAGAGTCAAAGTCTGATGTGTTACCATTACACTATATCCCAATGTAAATTCAAGCCGATTATATATGCGTGATAAAAATGGGGTGGGTAAAGGGATTCGAACCCTCGACCCCCGGAACCACAATCCGGTGCTCTAACCAGCTGAGCTATACCCACCATGTCATTTTCACTGCATTTGACGCATAAGCGTCTGTGGTACGCCAGAAGGGACTCGAACCCCTGACCTACTGCTTAGAAGGCAGTTGCTCTATCCACCTGAGCTACTGGCGCATATGGAGCGGGCGATGGGAATCGAACCCACGTATCCAGCTTGGAAGGCTGGTGTTCTACCATTGAACTACGCCCGCAGAAAAGTTCAGCCTTGAAATAATAACACTTATATCCGGTCTTGTCAATATTTTTGTCGGCCTATATTTTAGTTCAATATCAAAGTATGACTATTGTGACGCCGTTGTTGTGCCGGTCGAGGTCGCTGTCGCGGCGAAGGTCGTCACAGATGAGGAAAGCATCTCGGGTCGCGGCATCGAAAATAGAGAAATTTTCGCCGCATATAAAGCCGCGTATCTGCCTTTTTTCCAGCTGATCCTGAAGATATCTGCGGGTCTCGGTGCGTATTTTGCCTCCCTTGCCGGTGGAGCCGTAGCCGTGGATTATCTTCATGGCGGAGGCGCCCCAGCTTTTGCCGTTCCTGATGTTGTAGGTCACACGCCTTATGGCGTCCTGCGCTGTCGGCATATCGGATTTGATGTTGACTTCTTTGAGATATCCGGACATGGCGGTTTCCTTTCCCGCTGTCCATACAGGCCGTCCCGAGGGGGACAGCCTGTATGGGATTTCATTATTTGAGTTTTTTCAGCGCATATTCGCGGCCTAAGGCGAAAGCCTTTTTGTTGACGTCCAGGAACTTGGGCTTTACGCAGGCGGCAATTGCGTCTTGCCAGACCTCTTCGCTGAAGTCCGTCAGGGCGGAGAGAACTCCTATAAGGACGACGTTTACGGATTTTGCATTGCCGGCGTCCTGTGCCATTGAAAGAGCGTCGCTCGATATTATACTCACGCCCTTGTCCCTGAGCTTTTGGACTATGTCTTCAGGGTAGCTCATGGCCCCTGTTATGACGGGCATCGGTGCGATTGCGCGGTCATTGAGGATTATTGTGCCGTCTTTTTTGAGATAGGGCACCCAGCGGGCTGCCTCCAGACGCTCGAAGGCGAGTATGTAGTCCGCTTCGCCGAGGTCTATGATCGGGGAGTAGACCCTCTCGCCGAATTTGACATATGTGACGACGCTTCCGCCGCGCTGGCTCATGCCGTGCACCTCGGACATTTTTACGTCGTAGCCCTGTGAGGTGAGTACGCTGCCAAGAATGCGGGAGGCGAGCAGAGTGCCCTGGCCGCCGACTCCGACTATCATGATTCCTTTTGTTTCCGACATGTTATTTGCCCTCCTTTTTAAGGATAGCTCCAAATTTGCACATCTGCATGCACAGGTCGCAGCCCACGCAAAGAGTCTGGTCTATGCTCGCCTTTTTATCGGCAAAGCTGATTGCGGGACAGCCGATGGTCATGCACTGTCTGCAGCTTTTGCACTTGTCGTGGTCGACGTAGAGCGGAGGCAGTATTTTGACCTCGGGCAGCATTATGCAGGGTCTGCGCGCGATGATCACAGAGGGCTCCTCTATCTGCAGTTGGGCGCTTACCAGGGATTTGAATTCATCCAGCTTGTAGGGGTCGCAGACGCTGACGTTTTTAACGCCTACGGCCTGGCACAGCTTTTCAAGAGATACAGCAGGAGCGGGTTCGCCCTTTATGGTCTTGCCGGTGGTTGGGTTGTGCTGATGTCCCGTCATACCGGTGATGGAGTTGTCAAGAATGATGACGGTGCTGACGCCCTTGTTATAGACTATGTCGATAAGCCCTGTGACGCCGCTGTGCATGAAGGTACTGTCACCTATAACGGCGACGGTTTTTTTAGCGCTCTCAGGTCCACGGGCGGTGTTGAAGCCGTGTGCGCCGGATATGGATGCGCCCATGCAGACTGTTGTATCCACAGCGCCGAGTGGAGGAAGGGCGCCGAGAGTGTAACAGCCTATGTCGCCCATTACATTGACGTCGAGCTTGCTGAGGGTAAAGAACATGCCCCTGTGGGGACAGCCGGGGCATAGCGCCGGAGGACGGGGCGGTACAGGCTCGTCGAATTCAACGAAGCTTTCGGTCTCACGTCCGAGAGCCCTCTTTATTTTTACCTGGCTGAGCTCGCCGCACATGCCGAAGAGCTCCTTGCCGCCGTCTACCCTTATGCCGTTGACACGCAGATGGTTCTCTATAACGGGGTCAAGCTCCTCGACGACAATGAGCTTGTCCACTTTTTCAGCGAAGTCCCTTATTAACTGAACCGGCAGAGGGTTGACCATGCCCAGCTTGAGAACGCTGGCGTTTGGGAAGCAGTCGCGCAGATACTGGTAGCAGGTGCCGCTGGTGACATAGCCCACGGATGTGTCGCCCATCTCGACGCGGTTTATCTTAGCGGTCTCTGCGTATTCGACGAGCTTTTGGGTGCGCTCCTCAATGATGGGATGGCGCTTTATCGCGTTGCCCGGCATCATGACATACTTGCCGGGGTTTTTCTCGAAGGGCTTTAGCTCGTACTCGACACGCTCACCTAGCTCCACCGCACTCTGCGAGTGTGCGATACGTGTGCAGGTGCGCAGGATGACAGGGGCGTCAAATTGCTCGGAAATATCGTAGGCGAGCTTTGTGAACTCAAGGCATTCCCCACTGTCGGAGGGCTCCAGCATGGGCAGCTTTGCGGCTATGGCGTAGTGGCGGGAGTCCTGTTCGTTTTGAGAGGAATGCATACCGGGGTCGTCCGCAACAGCGATGACCATTCCGCCGTTGACTCCTGTATAGGACACCGTGAAAAGAGGGTCGGCCGCTACGTTCAGACCGACGTGCTTCATGGCGCAGAAGCTCCGAGCTCCGCCTATGGATGCGCCGATTGCGGCCTCCATGGCGACCTTTTCGTTGGGAGCCCACTCGGCGTAGATCTCGTCATACTTTGCGGCGGCTTCTGGGATTTCTGTCGAGGGCGTTCCGGGATATGCGGAGACAAAGCGGCAGCCCGCTTCGTAAAGTCCGCGGGCAACTGCGGCGTTGCCCAAAAGGAGCTGTTTCATTTTTTGTCCATCCTTTCGCTTGTGGGGATTAAAAAGTCCTGCTCTTCATTTGGCATGATATAGCTTGCGGGTCTGGTACTTGGGCTCGTAGGTGATGTTTACGCCCAGGTGCTGGAATACGTTTTCGTCCACGCGGGACAGAATTACGGTTGAATGCGCTTCGCAGCAGTAGAGCTTGGGCAGCTGGTCTATAGCCAGCTGTGCGGCGGGGTCGCTGCGTCCGCAGATGGCGAGGGCTATAAGCACCTCATCTGTGTGCAGGCGGGGGTTGCTGTTGCCCAGGTGGTTGACCTTTAGCCTCTGGATAGGCTCGATTATCTCTGGGGAGATCAGACATTTTTCGTCCGGTATGCCGCCCAGAGCCTTAAGGGCGTTGAGAAGGCAGGCGGAGGAGCTGCCCAGCAAAGAGCTTGTCTTGCCTGTGACGATACGGCCGTCTTTAAGCTCAATGGAAACGGCGGGAGCGCCTGTTATATCTGCCTTTCTGAGGGCAGGGGCGACAACGGACCGGTCGCTTGTGGTCAGACCCAGAGTGTTCATAATCATCTCTATTTTGTAGAGCTCGTTCTGAGAGCCGTTGCCCTGACGAAGACTGCAGGCGGAGGAATAGTAGCGGCGGATTATTTCCTGTCTGCCGGCTTCACTGCATGCCTCATTGTCGGTGATGCAGTAGCCCGCCATGTTGACCCCCATATCGGTGGGGCTTTTGTAGTGGCAGCCGCCGCCTATTCTGTCCATAATGGCGCCCAAAACCGGAAAAATCTCAACGTCGCGGTTGTAGTTGACTGTTGTCTCGCCATAGGCCTCAAGATGGAAGGGGTCTATCATGTTGATATCGTCCAGATCGGCGGTGGCCGCCTCATAGGCCAGGTTGACCGGGTGCTTAAGGGGCAGATTCCATACAGGGAAGGTCTCGAATTTTGCATATCCCGCCTGTATGCCGCGCTTATGTTCATGGTAGAGCTGGGACAGGCAGGTGGCCATTTTGCCGCTGCCGGGTCCCGGAGCGGTTACGACGATCAGACTGCGCTCTGTCTCAATGTAGTCATTCTTGCCAAAGCCCTCATCGCTGACGATAAAGGGTATGTTGGAGGGGTAGTCGGGAATCACATAGTGGCGGTAGACGCGTAGACCCAGCTTTTCAAGATGCTGCTGGAAGCTATTTGCCGCCGGCTGACCGGTGTAGTGGGTGATGACTACGCTGCCGACAAAGAGTCCGCTGGCTCGGAAAGCGTCCACAAGGCGGAGGAGATCGAGATCGTAGGTTATGCCCAGATCTCCGCGGACCTTGTTGCGCTCTATATCGTTAGCGGATATGACGATGACTATTTCCGCGTCGTCCTTCATCTCCATGAGCATCTTGATCTTGCTGTCGGGCCTGAAGCCGGGAAGCACGCGGGCTGCGTGGAAGTCGTCAAAGAGCTTGCCGCCAAATTCAAGGTAGAGCTTGCCGCCGAACTGGTTTATGCGGGACTTGATATTCTTCGATTGCAGTTTTAGGTACTTTTCGTTGTCGAAGCCGGGTCTGATCATTTTTCTGTTTCCTCCGAGTGAATTCCAATAATCCAATAATTGTAAAGACTATAATAGTGCTGTGCGGGCATTTTTTTCCGCCGGGACGACAGGCAAAATTATAGCAAATAAAAATAATATAACAAAAATATTATATCGCAAAAAGATCGTATGTACAAACAATAAAATCTGTAAAAGTGTATAATTTTGTAAGAGCTTATCGGATTTTACCGTGTATTTCTTCGGAGTTTACTTTTTAGTCTTTTTTTATTTGTTAAGGTATGATAAAATTAACAGATAATATCGGCTAAGGCCGAACTACTCACCCATGTACCGGGAGGCTATATTTATTATGGGACTTATCAAAAAACTATTCGGTACTCACAGCGAAAGAGAGCTAAAAAAGATATATCCGATTGCCGACAGGACAGAGGCGCTTGCAGACGACTACAAAAAACTGACGGATGATCAGCTCCGTGCCAAAACTGACGAGTTCAAGCAGCGCCTTTCAAAAGGCGAGACTCTGGACGACATCCTGCCGGAGGCCTTTGCGACCGTCCGTGAGGCGGCAGGGCGTGTTTTGGGTCTCTATCCCTTCCGAGTTCAGCTCATCGGCGGCATAGTCCTGCATCAGGGGCGTATAGCCGAGATGAAAACCGGCGAGGGAAAAACCCTCGTCGCCACCATGCCGGCTTACCTCAACGCGCTTGAGGGCAAGGGCGTGCACATCGTCACTGTGAACGATTATCTGGCCAAGCGCGACAGTGAGTGGATGGGTAAGGTCTACCGCTTCCTCGGGCTCTCCGTGGGTCTTATAGTCCATGGCCTGACGCCGGAGCAGCGCAAGGATGCCTATGCGGCGGACATCACCTACGGCACCAACAACGAGATGGGCTTCGACTATCTGCGCGACAACATGGCCATATACAAGAAGCAGATGGTACAGCGCGGGCACCACTTTGCCATAGTCGATGAAGTGGACTCAATACTCGTAGACGAGGCGAGAACTCCCCTCATCATCTCCGGGGCCGGCGACAAGAGCACCGAGCTGTACACCCAGGTGGACGACTTTGTGTCGCGCCTGAAATGCATGGTATATGCGAGTATAGACGAAAAAAGCGAGGAGGACGAGAAGCTCGACGCCGACTACGTGGTGGACGAAAAGGCCCGCAGCGCGACTCTCACCGCGCGGGGTATCAGGAGGGCGGAGCAGGCCTTCGGCGTTGAGAACCTTGCCGACCTTGAAAACTCGACCCTTTCCCATCACATTAATCAGGCCATAAAGGCACATGGCATTATGAAGCGCGACATCGACTATGTCGTAAAGGACGGCGCTGTCGTTATAGTGGACGAGTTTACAGGACGTCTTATGCAGGGCAGACGCTATTCCGAGGGCCTGCACCAGGCCATCGAGGCAAAGGAGCATGTAAATGTCGAGCGTGAGAGCAAGACACTCGCCACAATCACCTTTCAAAACTACTTCCGCCTGTACGACAAGCTCTCCGGTATGACCGGTACCGCCGTCACCGAGCAGGAGGAGTTCATCACCATCTATAAGCTGGACATAGTGGAGATACCCACAAACAAGCCGCTGGCCCGTATAGACAACAGCGACATCATCTATAAAAACGAGGCGGGAAAATACCGTGCGATTATAAAACAGATCGAGGAGTGCCACGAAAAAGGCCAGCCTGTACTGGTCGGCACGGTGTCCATTGAAAAGAGCGAGCTGCTCTCCTCACTTCTGAAGCGCACGGGCATCCAGCACAATGTCCTCAACGCGAAGAACCATGAAAAGGAAGCTGAGATCATTGCCCAGGCAGGCAAGCCCGGCGCCGTCACGATTGCCACCAATATGGCGGGACGAGGCACCGATATAATGCTCGGCGGCAATGCGGAGTATCTAGCAAAGACAGATCTTCGCAAGCACGGTTTCGGAGACGAGATCATATCCGAGGCGACGGGCTTCGGCGACACCAATGACGAAAACGTGCTGAAGGCCCGCAAGATGTTCTCAGAGCGGCTGGAGTTCCACAGACAGCAGATCGCCGGAGAGGCGGACAAGGTACGCGAAGCGGGCGGCCTGTTTATTATCGGCTCCGAGCGCCATGAGTCCCGCCGTATAGATAACCAGCTGCGCGGACGTGCAGGACGTCAGGGAGACCCCGGGGAGAGCAGTTTCTATCTGGCTATGACGGACGACATTATGAGGCTGTTCGGCTCCGAGCGCGTAATGCACACCATGGAGCGCCTCGGTGTCGACGAGGACACACCGCTTGAGTACAAGATGCTCACAAACGCTATTGAACAGGCGCAGAAGACCGTCGAGAGCCGCAACTTCCAGAGCCGCAAGAGCGTACTTGAATACGACGACGTCATGAACGTCCAGAGAAACATAATCTATAAGCAGCGCCAGCAGGTGCTGGACGGCGAGGACCTGCAGAACAGCATCCGCTCCATGGTTGAGGAGTACATCGGTTCCAATATCGCCCACGGCATGAGCGGAAACAGCTATTTTGAGGATATGGAGCAGTTTGAAGAGACTGTGGCACCCTTTGAAAGCCTCTTCCTGCGCAAGGGCGAAATCGCTCTCACCCGCGAGCAGCTTGAAAACCTCAATACGCATAAGCTTGCCGACGAGCTGAACAAAAAAGCTGAGGAGGTTTATGCCGCCCGCGAAGAACAATTCGGGCTTATGCCCAACGGCGTGCCCCTTATGCGAGAGCTGGAGCGTGTGATTATGCTGCGCGTCGTGGATGAATACTGGATGGAACATATAGACGCCATGCAGGAGCTGCGCCGCGGCATCGGCCTGCGCGCCTACGGCAACAGCAACCCGGTCGACGCATACAAGCGCGAGGGCTTTTCTATGTTTGAAGATATGATCTCTGGTATCCGCTCCGAGGTCGTGCGCCGCCTGTATACGGTGTCGGTCAAAAAGGAGCAGCCTCTTGAGCGCACGAGCGTTGCAACGGGGGACGTTAAAACAGTAGGCGGAGACCCGACTGTGAGAAAACAGCCTGTCAAGGTGGCTAAAAAGCCCGGCAGGAACGACCCCTGTCCATGCGGCAAGTGGAAAGAGGACGGCTCGAGACCTCTGAAATATAAAGAGTGCTGCGGCAAAAACGAGTAATTAATCTGATTGGACAGACAGAAAACATCCACGGATAAGGAGCGACAATTTTGGAGTTTTCCAAACCCTTTGCTGAGATCAGCTACAAAGAGCTGATGTATATGAAAGCCCCGACGATACCCTACACCCACTGCTTTACGACGCGGTGGGGAGGGGTGAGCGAGGGCTTTCTGGAGAGTTTGAATCTGGGCGAGAACCGCGGCGACAGCGAAGAAAACGTCCGGGAGAACTACCGCCGCCTGCTGGAGGCCGTGGGTCTGCCGGAACAGAAAATCTGCTTTACCAGGCAGGTGCACGGGAACCATGTGCGTGTTGTGACCGATGAGGACAGGCGGGAGCTGTTTACCCCATTCAAATATGAGGCGGACGGCATAGTCACAAACGTCAGGGGCCTGCCGCTTATCTGCTTTACCGCGGACTGTGTGCCCGTGCTTTTGTGCGACCCGGAAGCGGGCGTTGCGGGAGCTGTGCACTGCGGATGGCGAAGCACCGTCTCCGATATTCTGGGCGCGGCGGTCGTCAAAATGACTGGGCTTGGCGCTTCGGCGGAGAAGCTCCGCGCCGCCATAGGCCCGGCAATTGATATGTGCTGTTTTGAGACCGACGCGGAGGTTCCGCAGGCTATAGAAAAGCTCTTGGGCGGGGACTGCGGCGAGGCGTTTTTCGCGGTGGGCGATACGGGAAAGTATATGGTCGATCTGAAAGAGACCAACAGACTTCGTCTGCTGCAGCTCGGCCTTAAGAACGAGAACATATCGGTAAGCGACGAGTGCACATCCTGCAACTGTGACCGTTACTGGTCGCACCGTAAGACGAGAGGCCGGCGCGGCGCGCAGGGCGCGCTTATAGTTATTGACTGAGTCCACGAAAGGATAAAATATGGCACGTATCAAGAGAATAATGCCGATTATTCTGGCACTCGCTATTTTAGCGGGCGCTCTCGGCGGATGTGGAAGCGAAAAAACGGCAGAGAGTCCGGAACAGTCGCCAGAGGCTTCCGACGGCGCAATGCCCAAGGAGAAAGCAAGCTACCCCTCGGACGGCAAATTTACACTCAACTGCAGCCTCTCGTCCAGCTTCAACCCCATGACGACGACAGATCTCTCCAATATCCTCGTGACACAGCTTATGTACGACAATCTGTTGGAGGTGGACGCGGCCTTTAACTATACGCCGGGTGTTGTCACCGAGTGCAAAAGTGACGACGGAAGCGGCTGGTATTTTCAAGTGGACACCAACGCGAAGTTTTGGGACGGAACTCTGGTCACTGCTTACGACGCGGCATACTCCGTTCAGTGTGCTATGCGCAGCCCTCGGTTTTCCGACAGGCTGGACTGTGTAATCGGTGCCGAAGCCGAGAACGACGACACCTTCGTGATTAACATTAACGGTAAAAACACACTCTTTCCCGTATTACTGAATATCCCGCTCATAAAAAACGGTTCTGTGGGAGAGACCATCCCGATGGGCAGCGGGCCTTATGTTCTCAATGGGGAGATGAGCGAGCTTGCAGTCAATACCCACCATGAAAATGCTGCGAGCCTGCCCGTAGATAAGATCTACCTCACCGAAATCACAGATATAGAGGATAAAATATCCGCTTTTGAGGATGCGAAAATCGATCTTGTGACCAACGACCCCATGTCCTTTACAAATCTGGGCTACGGCTCAGCCAACGAGAAGCGCGCCTATGCCACCACGAATATGCACTATATAGGCTTCAATCTCTCAGGCCAATATTTTTCCAACACCTTGTTCAGAAAGGCAATGACATACATCATTGACCGCGAGTACATCGTTACGAACATAATGAACGGAATGGCCTCTGCCGCGACCCTGCCTTTTCACCCTGCCGGGGAGTATTACAATGAGAATTTTTCTGAAATAATTTCCTGCTCCGTCAGCAAAGCCGAAGAGGCGCTGGATAAGGCGGAGGTAAAGGACTATGACAATGACGGATTGCGTGAGATAATGGTGACCGGAATCCCGATAGAGACCGGCATAGACTTTATTGTCTGCAGTGACAATGTATATAAAATCCAGGCGGCGCGCTCTATTGTGAAGAGTATGGAGGCGCTTGGCATAAACGTCACCTTGCGCGAACTGCCATGGGAAGCCTACAAGACGGCCCTTACTGCCGGCAATTATGATATGTACTACGCAGAGACAAAGCTGTCTGCCGACTTCAATCTCAAAGCCATGCTGTTTATGGGCGGGCCGCTCAACTACGGGGGCATCAGCGATAGTACCCTAGAGGGCCATATCTCCGCCTATATGTCCGCGTCCGACGAGGAAAGACAAAAGGTAGCTAACCTGATGTTCAAATACCTCACCGACACGGCGCCCATCGTGACAATTTGCTTTGAAAAACAGCAGGTCGTCACCCATTCGGGAGTTATTACCGGTCTGCGGCCCACACAATACAACATTTTCCATGGGATAGAGGAATGGAAGATCGATCTTGGGTGACCGCTGGAAAGGGGAGATTACGATTATGACGGACAGAGAACTGCTCAATATGGCGAAAAATGCCTCCGAACAGGCTTACGCGCCATATTCGCGCTTTCTTGTCGGAGCAGCGCTTGAGTGTGCTGACGGCACGGTATTCACCGGCTGCAATGTTGAAAACGGCGCTCTGGGGGCGACGATGTGCGCCGAGCGTGTGGCGCTTTTCAAGGCCGTAAGCGAGGGCCAAAAGGACTTTATCCGAATCGCTATATATGCCGAGGGTGACGACTATTGTATGCCCTGCGGCACCTGCAGACAGGTTTTGAGGGAGTTTTCAACGGATATGGAGGTGCTCTGTGCCAGGGCGTCGGGCGGCTATGTCAGCTACAGGCTCTCCGAGCTTCTGCCACACGCGTTTACCTTTGGCAACTTTTGAGCACCACCCCACAAAAGGAGAAGCGTTTACCAATGAATTACGAACAGTTGGAGGTTTTTATTTCCGTGGTGGAAAGCGGCGGATTTACCCGCGCCGCGGAGCTTATGAATACGAGCCACTCCACCACAAGCCGCAATGTTGCGGCGCTTGAGGAGAGCCTCGGGATCTGCCTTCTGAAAAGAGAGGGAAGGGGCGTAAGGATGACCCCTGCGGGGGAATTGCTATACAGCGAGGGTAAAGAGCTTATCAGCCAGACCCGGGAACTTGAGGACAAGATAAGACAGGCTGACGGCACATTGACTGGCAGCCTGAGTATTGCCAGCGTCAACCTGAGAAGTGACGCCCTGGCAGACGCCTGCAGGCGCTTCTGCGCTGAGTATCCGGACATTGTGCTGGGAATACACCCACGCGATTTGTCGGAGGTGTTCGCGCAGGTCGAGTCGGGCAGAGCGGACATTGGAGTAAGTTTTTCCTATGCCCTGCCGGGCGATATGGAAAATTTTGAGGTACGGACGATAGAGAAAAGCTCCTTCTGTGCGGTCGTACCGGAATCGCATCCTCTGGCGGGCCGAAAATCAGCGAAAATCGCCGAACTCCGCGAGTACTGCTATATCAGTGTGGGTGACCGCCGGAGCAGGTTTACGCGGGCGGTAGAGGACGCCGTTCTCAGGGAGAGGCCGGCGGGAGAGATTCTCATGGCTCCTACTTTGGAGTCGCTTTTTCTGCAGGTGCGCTGCGGCAACGGCATATCACTTGTGCCCAGGCCGATGGCGAGACTATTTGGAACGGGCTGCGCTATTCTGGATATAGAGGGGGAAAACACCGACTTTGGCGTGGACGTTTTTTGGACGCGCGGCGGCAATAATTCCGCAATAGAGATGTTCAGGGGCTTTATTGAGGAATAGAGAAGAGAAAAAACCTGCTTATCAAGTCGGGAAAAAGCTCTGATGTCACCGAACGCGACAGAAATCTCCGGAGAGCAGAGGCGGCGGCTGATACAAATTTAAAATTTGTCAGGTCATGGGGGAGCGCTCTCGCGCTTCCCATTTGTATTTTGTATAGTTGAAGTTTAGAGGGGGTCGGTGCTCTTTGAGGATTTTTTACCCGCGTTTACAATTTTCATAAATATTTTTATAAAATCTGTAAAATTCTATTGACACATATAAAAGACTGTGATACTGTAACAAAGCGCCTGTTGGGAAAGTTGCGCCCAATTGCGCGCAAAAATGCGATGAAGCGGGAGATTGCGAACAGACGGTTCGGTAACTTCCGTGGAGTATGTCCGTCGCCGCAAAGCGGCATAATCGGGCGGTTGAGAACGTTCCTGTATCACGCGTATATCGTTTGGACGGAGCTTGAACCGGAATAGAATATGTTCCGGTTTGTTTTTCGGACAAGGTCTGATACGCACGGCCAAGTGTACAGAAAAATCGTCTCGCCGAACGCAAATTTTACCGATAGTACCCAATGCTGTCGGAAATCAAACGTTCAGGAGGAAAAAATCACATGGCATCACCTACAAACAAAAAAATGATCCGCATAAGACTCAAGGCTTACGATCATCAGCTCATCGACAAGGCTGCGGAGAAAATAGTCGAGACCGCAAAGCGTACAGACGCCAAGGTTTCCGGCCCTATTCCTCTCCCCACCAAGAAGGAAGTCGTGACTGTCCTGCGCGCCGTCCATAAGTATAAGGATAGCCGCGAGCAGTTCGAGCGCCGCACCCACAAGCGTCTTATCGACATTATGAACCCGACTCAGAAAACAGTCGAGGCTCTTATGTCTCTGGAACTTCCGGCGGGCGTAGAGATCGAGATGAAGCTGTAAATAACGGCATAATCCCATATGTGGATACCTATGGGGATATATTGTTCCCCGATTGCGCACAGATTCTGTGCTATTAACTTGTCTTAACCCATTCGTCCGCTGCTTGCGTCTTCGGACGGGGTCAAGTCAGCAGCCTCTGGTTCGTTTCTTAACAAATCGAGAGCCCAGCGAAGCGGGTCTTGATTTGAGAGGATGGGGCCACACTATACCGCAGTTTTCGCTTTAGCGGAAACGGAGTGTGAGTGCGGCCTAACGACGAAAGCGAGCTGACCAATAACCTTATAAGGAGGAAACATTATGAAAAAAGCTATCATCGGTAAAAAGGTCGGAATGACACAGATCTTCGATGAAGCTGGCCGCGTCGTTCCGGTCACCGTTATTGAAGCGGGACCCTGCGTCGTCGTCCAGAAGAAGACGGTCGAGAAGGAAGGCTATAACGCCATACAGCTCGGCTATCAGGACGTCACTGAGCGCAAGCTCACCAACCCCGAAAAAGGGCACATGGAGAAGGCGGGAGTCGCTCTGAAAAAGCACCTCAAAGAGTTCCGTCTGGAGGCTTGTGACGCCGTCAATGTTGGAGACATCGTAAAAGCAGATACCTTTGCCGAGGGCGATAAGGTCGATGTGACCGGTATATCTAAGGGCAAAGGATACCAGGGTGTTATTAAGCGCTGGGGCGCTCAAAGGACACCCACCAGCCACGGCGGCGGACCTGTCCACCGTCACGCAGGCTCCATGGGTTCGGGCACTGACCCCGCCCGCATTTTTAAGGGAAAGATCGGCGCTGGCCAGATGGGCTGCGAACAGGTCACCGTTCAGAACCTCGACGTTGTGAAGGTTGACCCCGAGCTCAACATGATCGTCGTTCGCGGCGCTATCCCCGGCCCCAAGGGCGGCATTGTCTATCTTAAGAACACCGTCAAGAATATCAAGTCCAAGGGCGCCGGCGCCGGAATCAGCACCAACCCGCAGAAGCAGTCCGCGAGAGTCAATCCGCAGAAGGCCTCCGCAAGAAATAGATAAGGGAAAGGAGAGAATCAGATGCCTACTGCAACCGTTTACAATATGGCCGGCGAAAAAGTCGGCGAGGTCGAGCTCTCCGAATCCATCTTCGGAATCGTACCCAATGCTTCCGTTGTGCATGACAGCGTGAAGAACCATCTGGCAAATTGCCGTCAGGGTACCCAGAGCGCTCTCACTAAGGGCGAGGTTTCCTACACCACCAGAAAGCCCTGGCGTCAGAAGGGCACAGGCCGTGCACGCGCCGGTTATGCCGGGTCCCCAGTGTGGAGACACGGCGGCGTTGCATTCGCCCCCAAGCCCCGCGACTATAGCTACGCCCTCAATAAGAAGACAAAGAGACTTGCACTCAAGAGTGTCCTCTCATCCAAAGCTGCCGAAAATGAGATTATCGTTATCGACAATCTGAAGATGGATGAGATAAAGACAAAGACTTTTAAGACTTTTCTTGAAAAGATCGACGTCAACGGCAAAGCGCTTGTTATCACAAGGGAACCTGACGAGAACATCGTAAAGAGCGCGAGAAACATTCCCGGCGTTGCAACTACCATCTCAACTATCCTGTCTCCGTATGAGATCCTGAAGGCAGGCAAGCTTGTAGTGGACAAGGCCGCGCTTGAGAAAATCGAGGAGGTGTACGCATGATGAGAACCGCATATGACATCATCATCCGCCCCATCATAACCGAGCAGTCAATGGAAGACCTTGACATTAAGAAGTATGTCTTTGAAGTTGCAAGGGACGCCAACAAGATTGAGATCAAGAAGGCTATCGAGGAGATCTTTGGAGTAAAGGTCATCAGAGTCAACACCACCATCATCCCCGGTAAGGAAAAGCGCATGGGCTCGATGCCCAAGGGCTACACCTCCGAGTGGAAGAAGGCCGTTGTCAAGCTCAGCAGAGATTCCAAGAACATCGAAATTTTCGAGGGTATGGTGTAAGGGAGGAAATGAGAAATGTCCATTAAAACTTATAGACCCACTACACCGTCCAGAAGACATATGACGGTCTCGGGATTTGACGGCGTTGACAAGCATGCAGCTCCCGAGAAATCCCTTGTAGAGGTTTTAAAAAAGAATTCCGGCCGCAACAATTACGGCCGTATCACCGTTCGTCATAAGGGCGGCGGAAACAGAAGAAAGTACCGCATTATTGACTTTAAGCGCAACAAGCTCGATGTCGCCGGTGAGGTTCTCCGCCTTGAGTATGACCCAAACCGCTCTGCGTTCATCGCTCTTGTTGAGTATCCAGACGGTGAGAAGCGCTATATACTTGCCCCCGTTGGTCTCAAGCCCGGCGACTCCGTAGTTGCCGGTCCCCACGCCGACATCAAGCCTGGTAATGCGCTGCCTCTGTCAAACATTCCCGTCGGTACCGTTATCCACAACATCGAGCTTTACCCCGGAAAGGGAGCACAGCTTGTTCGCAGCGCCGGCGTTGCCGCACAGCTCATGGCTAAGGAAGACGGTATGGCGACGGTTCGTCTGCCCTCCGGCGAGTATCGCAAGGTCCGCATGAACTGCATGGCGACCATCGGACAGGTCGGAAATATCGACCACGGCAACATCCACATCGGTAAGGCCGGACGTAAACGCCACTTGGGAGTGCGTCCCACCGTCCGCGGCTCCGCCATGAACCCCTGTGACCACCCTCACGGCGGCGGCGAGGGCAAGTGCCCCATCGGTCGTCCCAGCCCTGTTACTCCTTGGGGCAAGCCGACACTCGGATATAAGACTCGCAAGACTAAGAACCAAAACGATAAGTTCATAGTCAAGAGACGCAATGCCAAGTAAGGAGGAGAACAGTTAATGAGCAGAAGTGTAAAAAAAGGCCCTTATGCAGCTCCCGAGCTGCTTAAGAGAGTCGATGAAATGAACAAAACCGGCGACAAGAAGATCCTCAAGACATGGAGCCGCGCTTCGACAATTTTCCCGTCCTTTGTTGGCCATACCATAGCTGTCCACGACGGACGCCGCCATGTTCCGGTTTACATCACCGAGGACATGGTCGGACACAAGCTGGGCGAGTTTGCACCCACACGCACGTTCCGCGGTCATGCCGGCGGCAAGACCGGCAGATAAGGAGGAGAAACATGGAAGCAAGAGCTGAACACAGATATGCCCGCATCTCTCCCCGTAAGGTCCAGATAGTCTGCGACCTGATTCGCGGCAAGGACATTGCAACCGCGGAAGCTATTCTTAAGAATACTCCCAAGGCCGCGTCCGAGCTTCTGATAAAGGTTTTGATGAGTGCGGAAGCAAATGCTGAAAACAACTTCAACATGGACCCAGACAAGCTCTATGTCAAAGAGACTTATGCAAATCCCGGCCCCATCCTCAAGAGAGGCATGCCGAGAGCTCAGGGCCGCATGTATCGCATCAACAAAAGAACCAGCCACATCACCGTTGTTGTGGCTGAGAAAGATTAGGGAGGAGGCAGAATATGGGACAGAAAGTTAATCCTCACGGCCTTCGCGTCGGCGTTATCAAGGACTGGGATTCCAGATGGTATGCAAGGAACGACAAGGTCGGCGATCTTATCGTTGAGGACCACAAGATTCGTGAGTACCTGAAGAAGACCCTGTATTCCGCAGGAGTCCCGAAGATTGAGATCGAGCGCGACAGCGCGAAGGTCCGCATATATATCCACTGCGCACGCCCCGGCGTTGTTATCGGCCGCGGCGGTACGGAGATCGAGCGTCTACGCAAGGAAGTAGAAAAGATGATCGGCAAGCCCGTAGCGCTCTCCATTGTCGAAGTCCGTACTCCGGATACAAACGCACAGCTGGTTGCGGAAAACATCGCTCAGCAGCTTGAGAAGCGTATCGGCTTCCGCCGCGCAATGAAGAACGCCATGGTCAGATCTATGCGCATGGGTGTCAAGGGCATCAAGGTTATGTGCTCCGGCCGTCTCGGCGGCGCGGAGATCGCCCGCAGCGAGTGTTATCATGAGGGGACCATCCCCCTCCAGACCATCCGCGCGGACATCGAATACGGTTTTGCCGAAGCAGCCACAACTTATGGCCGCATTGGCGTCAAGGTGTGGATCTACAAGGGCGAAGTCCTTTCTCAGACCCTTCGCAGCACCCCGCGCACCATGGATATTTCCCGCGCGTCAGAGAACAATCGCGGTGACCGCAGAAGAGGCGGGCGTGATAACCGTGACGGCCGCGACAACCGCAGCCAGGGCGGCTATAACCGTGGCGGCCAAGGCCGCGATAACCGCAGCCAGGGCGGCTATAACCGCGGCGGCCAGGGCGGCTATAACCGCGGCGGTCAGCCCAGACCTGCAGCAGAGTCAACCCGGACGGAAGGAGGCAATGCGTAATGCTTCTGCCTAAGAGAGTCAAATACCGCAGAGTCCATCGCGGTCGTATGAAGGGCAAGGCCACAAGAGGCAACTTCGTCGCTTACGGCGAATACGGTCTGATGGCCACCGAGCCCAGCTGGATTACCTCCAATCAGATCGAAGCGGCCCGTATAGCCATGACCCGTTATACCAAACGCGGCGGCAAGGTCTGGATCAAAATTTTCCCCGATAAGCCCGTGACAGAGAAGCCTGCCGAGACCCGTATGGGTTCCGGTAAAGGTTCCCCTGAGTACTGGGTTGCAGTTGTTAAGCCCGGCCGTGTAATGTTTGAGATCGCCGGCGTTTCCGAAGAAACAGCCCGTGAAGCTATGCGTCTTGCAAGCCACAAGCTGCCCTGCAAGACCAAGTTTGTCTATCGTGAGGCTGATACCGAGACAGGTGGTGAATAAGATGAAGGCAAACGAAATACGCGAAATGAGTGCCACCGAGCTTGAGAACAAGCTGATGCAGCTCAAAAAGGATTTGTTCAACCTCCGTATGCAGCATGCCACTAACCATCTTGACAACCCGACTAAGATCGCGGCTACCCGCCGTGACATTGCGAGAGTCAAGACAGTTATTCGCCAGAAGCAACTCGAGCAGTGAGGAGGTAAACGATAATGAGTGAAGAAAGAACCACTTCCAGAAAGACCCGCGTCGGCAAGGTAGTTTCCGACAAGATGGACAAGACCATTGTGGTCATTGTTGAGGATCGTGTAGCTCACCCCCTCTACAAAAAGATAGTTAAGAGAACTTACCGCCTAAAGGCGCACGACGAGAAGAACGAGTGCGGAATAGGCGATAAGGTCAAAGTAATGGAGACCCGTCCCCTCTCTAAGGACAAGAGATGGCGTCTCGTGGAAATCATCGAGAAGGCAAAGTAAGGAGGCCGCGAAATGATACAACAGGAAACATTTCTTAAGGTGGCCGACAATACGGGCGCCAAAGAAATCAAGTGCATCCGCGTACTAGGCGGAAGTAAGCGCAGATACGGCAACATCGGTGATGTTATAGTTGCATCCGTTCGCAAGACCGCCCCCGGCAGCTCCGTCAAAAAAGGCGAAGTCGTCAGGGCAGTCATCGTTCGCAGCGCTAAGGGCGTCCGCCGTGCGGACGGTACCTATGTCCGTTTCGACGAGAACGCAGCTGTTCTTATCCGCGACGACAGAAACCCCCGCGGAACTCGTATCTTTGGACCGGTTGCCCGTGAGCTACGTGACAAGGACTTTATGAAGATCCTGTCTCTGGCTCCCGAAGTTATATAGGAGGGCAAACGAATGAACATTAAAAAGAACGACACTGTTGTTGTCCTGTCTGGTAAGGACAAGGGCAAGAGAGGCAGGGTGCTGTCCGCCGACCCCAAGAACGGCAAGGTCGTTGTTGAGGGAATAAACATCGCGAAGTGTCATATAAAGCCCCGCAAGATGGGCGAAGAGGGCGGAATCATCAGGAAAGAGACCCCGATATATGCTTCCAAGGTGATGCGTATCTGCCCGAAGTGCGACAAGCCCACCCGCGAGGCCAATATGTTCCTCAAGGACGGTTCGAAGGTCAGAGTCTGCAAGAAGTGCGGCGAAACCATATAAGAAAGGAGAGACTTTTTAAAATGCCAAGACTTAAAACAAAATATCTTGAGGAAGTCGCTCCCGCTCTTATGCAGAAGTTCCAGTACAAGAGCACTATGCAGATTCCCAAGATCGAAAAAATCGTAATAAGCGTCGGCGCCGGCGACTGCAAGGAAAATCAAAAGGCACTCGATGCCATAATCAAGGACATCTCCGCCATAGCGGGCCAGAAGGCCGTCGCCACCGTCGCACGCAAGAGCGTGGCTAACTTTAAGCTCCGCGAAGGTATGCGAATCGGCGTCAAAGTTACCCTCCGTCAGGACAAGATGTGGGAGTTTCTGGACAGACTGCTGAACGTGGCACTGCCCCGTGTCCGCGACTTCCGCGGTATCAACCCCGACGCTTTTGACGGCCGCGGAAACTACAGCCTCGGCCTCAAAGAGCAGATCATTTTCCCGGAAATCGACTACGACAAGATCGAAAAGCTGCGTGGCATGAACATAGCTATCTGCACCACAGCCAAGACCGACGAAGAAGCAAGAGAGCTGCTCAGTCTCATGGGCGCACCCTTTGCAAGAGCTTAGGAGGATAAACCATGGCTAAGACATCTATGAAGATCAAGCAGGCCCGTCCCGCTAAGTACTCTACCCGCGCTTACAACCGCTGCAAGATCTGCGGCCGTCCGCACGCATATCTGCGTGACTACGGCGTATGCCGCATTTGCTTCCGCGAGCTGGCGTATAAGGGTGAGATTCCCGGCGTTAGAAAAGCCAGCTGGTAAATTTTCTTAGCGGTAAGAGCGGAGGATGCTCTCACCTGCAATGACAGATTTGCAGCGCGTTGCGCTTCAAATAAACAGAGGATGGCGAAAGGCCGGGTGCAATCATGCATTGGCTCGGAACCTCGCCGCCTGAACAGCTTATGCTGTGACTCTAAATAAGGAGGAAAACAATTTATGCAGATTACCGATCCAATTGCGGATATGCTGACACGCATCCGTAACGCAGGAACTGCAAAGCACGAAACCGTTGACGTTCCCGCTTCAAACATGAAGAAGGCCATAGCCGGAATCCTTTTGGATGAGGGCTACATCAAGAGCTATCAGCTCATTGAGGACGGCGGACAGGGCGTCATTCGCATTGTTCTTAAGTATCTGCCCGGCAAGGAAAAGGCTATTCAGGGTCTCCGCCGCGTATCCAAGCCCGGCCTCCGCGTTTATGCCGGAGCCGGTGAGCTCCCCTATGTCCTTAAGGGACTGGGCATAGCTATTATCTCCACATCCAGGGGCGTCATGACCGACAAACAGGCTCGTAAGGAAAATGTCGGCGGCGAAGTCCTTGCGTTCGTGTGGTAAGGAGGTAATAAAAATGTCTAGAATAGGTAAAGCACCCATCACCATTCCCGCCGGAGTGGATGTGAGCATCGGTGAAAACAATCACGTCACCATAAAGGGACCTAAGGGTACTCTTGAGCGCAAATTCGCCCCTCAGCTCAGCATCGCTCTGAACGAAGGCGTTCTCACCGTTGCACGTCCTGATGACGAGAAGCAGAACCGTGCTCTCCACGGTCTGACCCGCAGCCTGCTGAACGACATGGTCATTGGCGTTAACGAGGGCTTTAAGAAAGAACTGCAGGTACAGGGCGTTGGCTATAGAGTTGCCAAGGAAGGCAAAAAGCTAGTAATGAACATCGGCTTTTCCCACACAGTTGTTGTTGAGGATACGGACGATGTATCTACAGAATGCCCCAATGCCAATACGATCATTGTAAGTGGCATTGATAAGCAGAAGGTCGGCCAATTTGCGGCCGACGTCCGTAAGAAGAGACCCCCCGAGCCCTATAAGGGTAAGGGTATCCGCTATGCCAACGAAGTGGTTCGCCACAAAGAAGGCAAAACCGGCGCGAAATAAGAGGAGGTGTGCCAAATGGTTAATAGACCCGATACAAGAGGTGCGCGCGTCAAGCGCCACAAGAGAGTCCGTGGAAAGATATCCGGCACGCCCGAAACTCCCAGACTGGACGTTTACAGAAGCAATGCCCATATCTATGCCCAGATCATTGACGACATTAACGGCGTGACCCTTGTAGCCGCAGCATCCAACGAAAAGGACTTCGAGGGCTCCGGGAACAACTGCGAAGGTGCCGAAAAGGTCGGCAAGCTCATTGCCGAACGCGCAAAGGCCAAGGGCATTGAGAACGTCGTATTCGACAGAGGCGGCTATATTTATCATGGTCGCGTCAAGGCATTGGCAGACGGAGCCCGCGAGGGCGGTCTGAACTTTTAGTCGGGAGGAGGAAACAATATGGCTTATAATAACAAGAGAGACAACAGGCGCGCTGCAGAGCAGCAGTCCGAATTCACCGAAAAGGTCGTTTCCCTCAACCGCGTTTCCAAAACTGTCAAGGGCGGCCGCATCATGAAGTTCTCGGCGCTGTGTGTAGTTGGAGACGGCAAAGGCCGCGTGGGCGTTGGTCTCGGTAAGGCGGGCGAAGTGTCCGAGGCGATTCGTAAGGGACTTGAGGACGCCAAAAAGAACATCGTTACAGTGACCCTCACCGGCGGCACCATTCCGCATGAGGTAATCGGCGAGTTTGGAGCAGGCAAAGTTCTGCTGAAGCCCGCAGGACCCGGTACCGGAGTTATAGCCGGTGGCGCCGTTCGTGCGGTCGTCGAGGCTGCCGGAATCAAGGATATCCGTACAAAATGTTTGCGCTCCAATAACCCCCACAATGTCGTTGCTGCGACTATGGCGGGCTTGACTTCTCTGCGTGACGCCGAGAAAGTCGCTGCCGTCAGGGGCAAGACCGCGAAAGAAATCAGAGGATAGGAGGGGAAAGCAATGGCAAATCTTAAGATCGAGCTGGTTAAGAGTTTGAACGGCAGACTGGATAAGCACATAGCCACTGCCTACTCTCTCGGACTGCATAAGATCGGCAACACCACGGTGCAGCCCGACAACCCCCAGACCAGAGGCAAGATTGCTCAGATAGGTTATCTCCTCAAGGTCACCGAAGAATAAGGAGGTGCAGGCATGAAACTTAACGAGCTTTCTCCGGTTCCAGGCTCCACCCATACCCTTAAGCGCAAGGGCAGAGGCAATGGTTCCGGTAACGGCAAGACCGCAGGTCGCGGTCAGAAGGGGCAGAAGTCCAGAAGCGGCGGCGGCGTCAGAGTCGGCTTTGAGGGCGGCCAGATGCCTCTGGCGCGCCGAATCCCGAAGCGCGGATTCAACAACATTTTCGCCAAGCCTCTCACCGCCGTCAACGTATCGGCTTTCAACATGTTTGAGGACGGGGAGACCGTAAACGCCGCAAAGCTCCTCTCCACAGGCGTTTTATCCAAGTGCGAATATGGGCTCAAAATTCTGGGCAACGGCCAACTCACAAAAAAAGTAACTATTGAGGCAAACGCTTTCTCCGAAACTGCGAAGCAGAAAATCGAAGCCGCAGGCGGAAAGGCGGAGGTGGTATAAAGTGCTTCAGACGATCCGTAATGCATGGAAAGTAGAGGAGCTTCGAAAAAAGATACTTTTTACTCTTTTCGTCATACTTCTTTATAGACTCGGTAACGCGATTCCCGTACCGTATGTAAATATCGAGCGGTTGAGCACATACTTTAACCAGCTCGAAAATACCGTTCTTGGACTCCTTAACGTGATGTCCGGAAACGCATTTTCCACTGCTACGATTTTTGCACTATCCATCCAGCCATATATCAACGCATCCATTATTATTCAGCTTCTGACCATCGCCATCCCCGCCCTTGAGCGTCTGCAAAAGGAAGGCGGCGAGGAGGGCAGAAAGAAAATTGCAAGTATAACCCGCTATTCCACTGTAGCGATAGCTCTGATCCAGGGCTTTGCATACTTTATGCTAATCCGCAACCAGGGACTCCTGGTTTCCGGCACCGGCATCTGGGAAGCATTTGTCATCGTGCTCACCTTCACGGCGGGCTCCGCACTCATCATGTGGCTGGGAGAACAGATCACAGAGTTTGGTATCGGAAACGGAATCTCAATTATCCTGTTTGCGAGCATAGTATCCCGCTTCCCCAGCGCAATCATAAACATGGTGTCCAACGTCTCCGCGGGCAGCATGCACTGGTGGGGCATGGTTCTCCTGCTTTTGGGTGCACTCGCCATCATCGTTCTCATAGTCTATGTGACAAATGCCGAGCGCAGGATCCCGATCCAGTACTCAAAACGCGTGGTCGGCCGCAAGATGTATGGCGGTCAAAGTACACATCTTCCCATGAAGGTGAATATGTCCGGCGTTATGCCCATCATCTTTGCTCAGTCAATTGCGTCCCTGCCTGCAACCATATGCATGCTGTTCGGCGTGACGGATGAGAGCGGCGGATTTTGGGGAGGATTTCTGAGAGTCTTTAACTCCACCAGCGCCCTTTACGCAGTTTTCTACTTTCTGCTTATCATCTTCTTTGCATACTTCTACTCCACCATCCAGTTTAATCCGGTGGAGATTGCGAACAACCTGAAGAAGAACGGCGGATTCATTCCGGGCTTCCGTCCGGGCAAGCCCACCAGCGACTATATACAGAAATCACTCAACAAGATTACCCTGTTTGGCGCAATTTACCTTGGCATTATTGCTGTCGTGCCAATTATTATAAGCATGATCAGCAAAACGGCAGCCAACACCGGTATTTCCCTTGGCGGCACATCTATAATAATCGTTGTCGGTGTTGCACTTGAGACTGTCCAGGCTCTTGAGGCCCAGATGATCATGCGCAACTACAAGGGATTTCTTGAATAATATTTTGGAGGGGAAAAGTATGAAGCTTATACTTTTAGGAGCGCCGGGTGCCGGCAAGGGTACTCAGGCTGAGATACTCAGCCGTATGCTGAATATCCCCACCATATCCACGGGCAACATCCTCCGCGCTGCAATGAAGAACGGTACCCCCGTAGGTCTCAAGGCAAAGGAGTATGTTGAAAGCGGAAAACTCGTTCCCGACGATGTCATAATAGGCATCGTCAGGGAACGACTGTCGGAAGATGACTGCAAAAACGGCTACATTTTGGACGGAATGCCCAGAACCATCCCTCAGGCGGAGGCGCTTGAGAAGGTCGGCATCGACATTGACACAGCGCTCTCCATCGAGATCTCCGACGAGACCATCATCGAGCGCATGGCCGGCCGCCGCACCTGCAAGGACTGCAGCACCACCTTCCATATAGTTTCCAATCCTCCCAAAGTCGAGGGGAAGTGCGACAACTGCGGTGGCGAACTTGTTATACGCAAGGACGATTCACCCGAGACCGTTAAGGCCAGACTTGCCACTTATCACACCGAGACAGAACCGCTTAAAGATTTCTACTCAAAGCGGGGAAAGCTGAAAACGGTTGACAACCAGGCCACTGTCGAGCAGACAACGGCCGAAGTCAAGAAGGCTCTGGGTCTATGAGCATGATCACCGTAAAGACCCCACGGGAAATAGAGCTTATGCGCGTTGCGGGGAGGATTACCGCGGCAGCCCGCTCTGTCGGGCGGGAGATGGTTTCCCCAGGCGTTACAACCCACGAAATAGACAGAGAAATTCATAAGTTCATCAAAAAGTCAGGCGCCGTGCCGTCCTTTCTAGGCTATGGCGGATTTCCCGGAAGCGCCTGTATTTCGGTGAATGAAGAGGTCATTCACGGTATTCCCGGACCGCGCACAGTCAATGAGGGCGACATAGTCAGCATAGACGTCGGCGCGTACATCGGCGGATACCACGGTGACTGCTGCGGCACCTTCGGTGCAGGAGAGATCTCCGAGGAGGACATAAAGCTCATCGAGGTTACGAGACAGAGCTTCTTCGAGGGAATCAAGTATGCAAAGGTGGGCTGCCGCATCTCCGATATCTCGCATGCAATCCAGGAATATGTGGAGAGCTTCGGCTACTCCCTCGTTCGTGAATATGTGGGCCACGGTATCGGCAGAAATCTCCACGAAGCTCCCGAAGTCCCTAACTACGGCGACCCGGGGCACGGACCGCGCCTTGTCAAGGGCATGACTATCGCCATTGAGCCTATGGTCATCATGGGTAAACGCGATGTTCTTGTTTTGGACAACGATTGGACAGTAGTCACAGTCGATGGCAGTAAAGCGGCTCACTATGAGAACACCGTCCTTATTACAGACGGTGAGCCGGAGATACTGACCATGGCGGAGGATTTGTAAATGGGGGCCGCAAGGTTGCCCGACATCGTTTTCTCCACTGCCGGTCACGACAGGGGAACAGTGTATCTGCTTCTTGAAAGTGACGGCAGAACCGCCGTTTTAGTAGACGGCAGGACGAGAAAGCTCACAAACCCCAAAAGAAAAAACTTGAAACACATCAGTAAAATTCGATTGGGTACCCCTGAAACAATTGCCGAGGCTATTACCAAAGGCAGCCTGACAGACAGTCAGATCAGAAAAGAGCTCGCGAAAATCGCGACGACGTCGGAATGACTTAGGAGGGAAATTCAGCTTGTCAAAAGACGATGTAATTGAATTCGAGGGCACAGTGGTTGAAGCACTGCCCAACACGATGTTCCAGGTAGATATCGGAAACGGCCATACAATTCTGGCTCATATTTCCGGAAAGCTGCGTATGAACTTCATCCGGATACTCCCGGGGGACAAGGTCACCGTACAGATGTCACCATACGACCTGACACGCGGAAGAATTACCTGGAGAAGCAAATAATGGAGGTTTGATTATGAAAGTAAGACCGTCCGTAAAGCCCATGTGTGAAAAGTGCAAGGTCATCAAGCGCAAGGGCAAGGTAATGGTTATCTGCGAAAATCCCAAACACAAGCAGAGACAGGGCTGAGCAGGTTGCCCATATTAACCTGTTACGCAAATAATTTTTGCGTATTTCTGTAAGCACAAACACTTTGCGGCCGGAAGGACCCGCCGCATCATGCGAAAGGAATGATTAAAAAGTATGGCACGTATTGCCGGAGTTGACCTGCCGAAGGACAAGAGAATCGAAATTGGTCTCACCTACGTTTACGGCATTGGCAGAACCAGCGCAAACAAGATACTCGAGCAGACCGGAATCGACCCCAATACCCGCGTCAAAGACCTGACAGAGGAAGACGAGGCCAAGCTGCGTGAGTGCATCGACAACAACTACACCGTTGAGGGCGATCTTCGCCGCAGGACTGCGCTTGATATCAAGCGTCTGACCGAGATCGGCAGCTACCGTGGTCTGCGCCACAGAAGGGGACTCCCTGTCCGCGGTCAGAGGAGCAAAACCAACGCTCGCACCCGCAAGGGCCCGAAGCGCACTATTGCCAACAAGAAGAAGTAAGGGAGGGAACGAATAAATGGCAGCACCCAAGAAAAAGGTTAGAACACGCCGCAGAGAGCGTAAGAACATTGAAAAGGGAGTCGTTCATATCAGTTCCTCCTTTAACAATACTATGGTCACCGTCACCGATATGGCAGGCAACGCCATATCATGGGCTTCTGCGGGCGGAATGGGCTTCCGCGGAAGCAAAAAGTCCACTCCTTTTGCGGCTCAGACAGCAGCTGAGACCGCTTCAAAGGCGGCTATGGAGCATGGGCTTAAAACTGTTGAGGTTTATGTCAAGGGCCCCGGCTCGGGACGTGAAGCAGCCATACGCGCACTTCAGACGGCAGGACTTGAGGTTACCCTCATAAAGGATGTAACCCCAATTCCTCACAATGGCTGCCGTCCGCCGAAGCGCCGCCGCGTTTAATTAAGGGAGGAGAAAGTAATTATGGCAAAGAATATGCAACCAATAGTCAAGCGTTGTAAGCAGCTTGACATTTCTCCTGCCGTCATGGGTTATACCTCCAAGACCAAGAGCAGTACGATACGCAACCCAAAGGCACAGATGCGCAGGAAGCAGAGCGAGTATTCGACTCAGCTCAAAGAAAAGCAGAAGGTCAAGTTTATATACGGCATTCTTGAAAAGCAGTTCCGTTTATACTACGATAAAGCGGCAGCGGCACCCGGAATCACCGGTGAAGTTCTGCTGACTACCATTGAACGCCGCCTGGACAACGTCGTGTTCCGTCTCGGTTTTGCGATGACCCGCCGCGAGGCCCGCCAGGCAGTCAACCACGGTCACTTTACCGTTAACGGCAAGCGTGTAGATATTCCCTCTTACCTCGTATCTCCCGGCGACGTTATCGAGGTCTGCGAGAGGAGCCGCAACTCGGCCATGTTCAAGAGACTGCTCGGCGAGGACGCAGCTATTGTCGTTCCTCCCCAGTGGCTTGAGCGCGACAAGAATTCTCTGGTCGGCAAGGTAGTGAAAATGCCTGTCAGAGAAGACATTGACTTCCCCGTAGAGGAGCATCTGATTGTCGAGTTGTACTCTAAATAAAAGGGAGACCCTCAAAATTGGTAAGCTGATCAAAAAAGGCGCGTTTTCGCGCCAACTCAGAAGGAGGGTATATTTATCATGATTGAGATAGAAAAGCCGCGCATTGAGTGTATTGAATCGCCTGCGGACGAGTCCTATGGCAAGTTTATAGTTGAGCCTTTGGAGCGCGGTTACGGTACGACCTTGGGTAACTCTCTCCGCAGAGTGCTGCTCTCCTCTCTACCCGGGATAGCGGTCACTTCAATCAGAATTGCCGGCATCCAGCACGAGTTTTCTACAATTCCCGGTGTTAAAGAGGACGTCACAGAAATAGTCCTCAATGTAAAGGGAATCATCATGAAGCTCCACTGTGACGGTCCCAAGACCGTTTACATCGAAGCCAGCGGCGAAGGAGAAGTTACCGCCGGTGATATCAAGGCAGACGCTGATGTCGAGGTGTTAAACCCCGACCTGCACATTGCGACCCTTGATACCGACGGCAGTTTGAGTATGGAATTGGTCGTGGATCACGGCCGCGGATATGTTGTTGCAGAAAAGAATAAGGGCGCACAGCAGATTATCGGAACTATTCCGGTAGACTCCGTATACTCGCCCGTGCTCAAGGTCAATTATGCAGTTGAAAATACCCGTGTTGGCAACAGAACGGACTATGACAAGCTGACGATCGAAGTCTGGACGGACAAGACCATCAGCCCGCGTGACGCCGTTTCTCTGGGCGCAAAGATACTCTGTGACCACTTCCAGCTGTTCACTGACCTGTCAGAGACGATCAGCAATGAGTCCACAGTCAAGGAGAAAGTCGAGACTCAGCGCGACAAGGTCCTTGAGATGACCATTGAAGAGCTGGATCTTTCCGTCCGCAGCTTCAACTGCCTGAAGCGTGCCAACATCAATACCGTTGAGGATCTTATCGGCAAGACGCAGGACGAAATGATCAAGGTTCGCAACCTCGGTCGGAAGTCTCTGGAAGAAGTCGAGCATAAGCTCGCAATGATGGGATTGGCGCTTGCCAGCAACGACAACAACTGACTCGACAAATAAAAACCTTTTATACTCTAACAAGGAGGAAAACCGGAATGCCTACCAACAGGAAGCTCGGCAAGACCACCGATGCGCGCATGGCTATGCTCAGACAGCAGGTTACGGATCTTCTGGACAACGGCCGTATGGAGACAACCATTACCCGCGCAAAGGAAATTGGGCCTTTGACCGAGAAGATGATAACTCTCGGAAAGAACAATTCTTTGGCAAACTACCGCAGTGCGCTCTCTTTCATTACAAGAGAGGATGTTACAAAGAAGCTGTTTGACGAAATTGCGCCCAAATATGCCGACCGTAACGGCGGTTACACCCGCATCTATCGCGTTGGACCACGCCGCGGGGACGCAGCTGAGATGGCTATCATCGAGCTTGTGTAATATCTATAATCCGGCTATGGAAAACCATAGCCGGATTTTTGTTGCGGATTTTGTGATAATAATGGTTACTATGGGTATCTGAGCCATATTCAGAGCTTATGCCATAAAAACCTCAGCTGTTTCACACTGTGGGTCATGAACCGGCGTATTGTCACAGAACCCGATCGGTAATACAATCTGACAAATAGGTTTGAAAGGAGACATCTGCAATGGATTTTGAGAAGCTGGTCAAGGAGCGATATTCGCTCCGCAAATACTCAAATAGGCCGGTGGAGAGGGAAAAGCTTGACCTCATTCTTGAGTCAGCACGGGTAGCGCCGACGGCAAAAAACATTCAGCCACACTATTTGCTTGTTCTGCAAAGTGAGGAGGCACGCAAAAAGGCGGACGCGTGTATGGGTTCCCACTTTGATGCCCCGCTTATGATAATAGTGTCCTACGACCCCTCCGCCGAGTTTGTCCGCGAAGACGGGCAGCGCTTTGGAGAGATCGACGCAACAATCGCAGCCACACAAATGCTGCTGCAGGCGGCAGATATTGGAGTTGGCAGCTGCTATGTGGGGCTTTTTGATAAAAATGCACTTAAACAGAGCTTCGAGGAGCTTTCGGGACTGTCGCCGACCGCCGTTTTGTGCTTTGGCTATCCCGACGAGGGTGCCCATCCGTCCAGGCTGCATGGCGACAGAAGGAGCATTGACAAGATGGTGAAGTCTTTATAACGCAGCTCCGATAAGTCTGTGAGCTCCGAAATTACAGTGTCGACACAAGCCAATAAATGAGGCCGTACACAACGCTTGCCGAGGTGCCGTAGACGATTACCGGACCGGCTATTATGAACATTTTTGCTCCCGTACCGGTGACAAGCCCCTCTGTCTTGAATTCCAGAGCTGGAGAGACCATCGCATTGGCAAAGCCGGTTATGGGGACCAAGGTGCCTGCGCCGCCGAATTTGGCGATGTCGTCGTAGGCGCCAAGACCTGTGAGCAGTGCGCCGAGGAATACGAGGGTCATGCTCATCAGAGTTCCCCTGAGATCTTTTGAGAGATCGAGAAGACCGTAGAGCATGAACAGCGCCTGCCCGACACAGCAGATCAGGCCGCCCACGAGAAATGCCTTTAACGTGTCTACAAAAGTGTTGGAGTTCGGTGATTTTTTCTTGACGAACTCCGCGTATTGCCCCTTTGACATTTTAAAATACTGCAAATAATCCTCCCCTTACGGAAAACTGCTGATAGTATTCCGCAAGGGGAG
>JAAYCC010000017.1 GCA_012729875.1 Clostridiales bacterium
ATCGGCTCTGTCATAGCGGCAGCCTCGTAGCTAACATTGTCCGCGACCGGAAACACCAGCTCCTCGGGAACCGTAACGTATTCGGCAAAGCCCCCGTCCGCGGCTGTTCCCAACCCCACCATGTGTTCACACAGGTGTTTCTTCCCATTGGCGCAGAAGTAGCATTTTCCGCAATATAAATTGGGGTCGACCGATACCCTGTCTCCGATTTTTACATTTTTGACTTTTTCACCGACTTTAATTACGTCCCCGGACAACTCGTGCCCAAGTATAACGGGAGGATCAACCCTGGCAGAGCCTTTATCGCCTTCGAAAATGTGTACGTCAGTTCCGCAGACGCCGCAATAGCGGACCCCGATCAAAACTCCGTTGTCGTCCGGCTGCCTCACAGGGACATCTTCAACAATGAGTCTATGCTTTTCATAAAACCTTGCCGCTTTCATTGTGGACCTCCAAAAGATTCTGTTATCAGTTGTTTTTACGTCTGTCTGTCAGCACCTGCATTAAAACCGCAATTATAATTATAAGACCCATTATGATCTTCTGCGGGTATGTCGGTATTGCCAGAAGATTCATAATATTGCCGATTAGAGCAAGTATAAAAGCGCCGACAACCGTCCTCAATACAGAGCCCTTACCTCCGGCAAGGCTTGCTCCGCCTATTACGCAGGCGGCTATCGCGTCGAGCTCCTGCCCCTCGGCAATCGTCGAATTCCCCACACCGGAACGCGCGGCAAGAAAGATGCCGGCAGCCGTCGCCAAAACCGCACTTAAAATATATACGGACATGACATAGCGCTTCTCCCGTATTCCCGAGAGCTTTACCGCCTCCGCGTTGCTGCCGATCGCTATTACGATTCTCCCATATGACGTGTAATTTGTGACAACCGCAAAAATCAGGATAACCGCCAGCGCGATAAATACTATTGGGTAACCATACGCCTTGGAGGTCAGAACATTCAGTGTGCCGTCCTCCAGATTGATAGGCGTGGCGTTAGTTATCGTATAGGCTATGCCTCTCGCAATAGTCATGACCGCCAGCGAGGCGACAAAGCCCTGAAAGCGCAGATAAGCGACAAGGGCCCCCGTAAATGCTCCCATGGCCGCGCCTACAAGCAGGGAGACAAGGCACGCGAGCGGCCAAGAAAAGCCGTTATTGACCATAAGTACCGCAGTGAGAGACGATCCGACAGCCATTACTGATCCGACCGAAAGATCTATGCCTCCGGTCAGAATGACCATCAGCATCCCTACCGAGACAAGAACAGGCGCACACTGCTGCAGAAGAATGTTCCGCAGGTTCAGAAATGAAAAAAACTTGTCCGATGCCAGGCAGCAAATAAGAAACAGGATCAGAAATACGACATAAGTATTGTTTTTGAGCAGAAAATGCGTAATTTTATTTTTGCCGCGAGTTTTCGAAATCATTGTGCAGCCTCCTTTATTGCCAGTTCAATAATGTTTTCCTCGGAGAGGTTTTCTTTTGAAAGCTCGCCTGTAATCCTTCCCTGATGCATTACAATTGCCCGGTCACACATTCCTATGATCTCCGTCATTTCCGAAGAAATCATAATGATTGCCACGCCTTGCTCCGCAAGCTTATTCATAATATTGTAGATTTCCACCTTTGCGCCGACATCCACACCTCGCGTCGGCTCGTCGAAGACCATACACTTGCAGTCCGAGGATATCCATTTCGCCAGAGCGACCTTCTGCTGATTGCCGCCGCTCAGGCTGCTCGCATCATCTTCAATGGAGCCGTACTTTGTAGACAGCTGCGATAAGAGTGAAACCACATGGTCCTTTTCCCTCTTCTTCTTAAGGAAGCCTCTTTGTGTGACCTTTTGCAGGGAGGCCATCGTTGTGTTTACGCGTATGCTCTGATCGACTATCAGCCCTAATGCTTTTCTGTTTTCGGACAAATATCCGAACCCATGTCGGATAGCGCTTCTGGGATTTGAAAAATTGACGCGCTTACCAAGCATCGTAATTTCTCCCGAGTCCATCTTATCAGCCCCAAAAACCGCCCTCATAGCCTCTGTCCGTCCGGAGCC
>JAAYCC010000101.1 GCA_012729875.1 Clostridiales bacterium
ATTTATCGTATTTGACGCAAATTACGGCATGTATTGCTATGATGAAGAAATCGCCCGCAAAAAAAGGGAGAGCGAGGCCGCATATAAAAAACTGTACGGCATACCTGTCTCCAGAAACGGCTCGGACGAGGAGTATTTTGAAAGAATGTACCTCAGCAATAAACTGCGGCCGGAGTGGGATGAAGCTGCTCTGAAGGATTTGGGGGTCAGTACATACATTGAAAAAGATGTTTCATCAGCGCTCTATTCGGAGCAGAGACAACTTCTTAACGCCGCTTCTCCCCTGTTTATGATAGTGGCGGAAAAACCTAAGATATAAGAAAAAAGGACGTTCATTTATGAAAGCTGATATGAGGGAACGGCGGCTCGGCAGAACGATGACGGAGGGCGTGATATGGAAACAACTGCTCGCATTTTTTCTGCCGATATTCTTCGGCGCGCTGTTTCAGCAGTTGTACTATATTACGGACGCCATTATTGTCGGGCGTTTTGCCGGCAAAGAGGCTTTTGGTGCGGTTGACGCCACCGGCAACCTGATCAAGCTGCCTCTAAACTTTTTCCTTGGCATTTCTGCCGGCGCATCGGTCATTATTTCCCAGTTTTATGGGGCGAGGGACGACAAAAAAGTATCTCTCGCCGTGCAAATGACTGCAGTCCTGACGCTTATAAGCGGGATAATCCTCTCTGTACTCGGCGTACTGCTCTCGCCCGCCATACTTAACGCCATGCAAACGCCTCAGGATGTTCTTCCCCATGCGCTTGACTATACCCGCATATTTTTCTCAGGGATGCTTTTCTCTCTGATCTACAACATGGGGGCAGGAGTTTTAAGGGCCGTCGGGGACTCAAGGCGGCCTTTTCATTATCTGATTGTGAGCTGCGCTGCAAATGTCGTTCTGGATCTGCTGTTTGTAGCCGTTCTGGATTGGAAGGCGGCGGGGGCTGCGATCGCCACAGTGCTGTCGCAGCTTATAAGCGCTGTTTTGGTGGTCTTATCACTTGTACGTACTCGGGGCGCATATCGGCTGGTTTTAAAGAAGCTCTCAATTGATTGCCCTATGATGGGCGACATATTGAAGACGGGTTTTCCAATCGGCATTCAGTCCTCTCTGTACCCGATCGCCAATATCATTGTGCAGTCCGCCATAAACGAATTTGGCACGGATGCCGTGGCTGCCTGGGGTGTGTGCGGAAAGCTGGACTTTATGATATGGATGGTCATGGATGCTCTGAACATAGCGATTTCGACATTTGTCGCTCAGAACTACGGCGCCCGGCGGCTCGACCGCGTGCGCAGCGGCGTGCGGTCGTGTACGGTCATGGCTCTGGCGTCTATCGTCCCTCTCAGCTTACTGCTGTTTATATTTGCCGAGCCGCTGGGGTATCTTTTTATTCAAGACGACCAGGTGATAACTTTAAGCACCCACCTTATGCGCTGGTTTATGACGCCGTTTTATTTCACCTATATAGGCGGAGAAGTGCTTTCAGGCGCAATTCGCGGGACAGGCGAGTCATTCAGGCCGATGATACTGACCTTGATATGCTCCTGCGCCCTCAGGATAGTGTGGATATTCACGGTCGTACCGCAGAGCCGTACACTGGACACTGTTATTGCCTGCTTTCCGGTCACGTGGATCGTGACGTCTCTGGCGTTTCTCGTCTATTACAAAAAAGGGAACTGGCTCAAGCTGAAAGATGAGCAGATTTAATTGCCGGCGCTTTTTCCTGAGAGGGAAAGTTCGTTTTTGCTTATGCTATGTAGCCCCGGACGCCCCGTGCTTAAAAAATTCCTGCCCTGCACCCACTGCCTGAAGTGCCGCCGGAAATGAGGTTATTTTGTCAGGTTATAAAGTTTATAAAAATAAAATAACCCCCTAGGGGGCTTGTGACGGTTTGTTGAAAGCTGTAAATTCATGTATGAGATACGTTTTTTTACTCTTAAATACATAAAATGGAGGTTACATTTTTTATGAAAAAGAAAAAA
>JAAYCC010000102.1 GCA_012729875.1 Clostridiales bacterium
CCGCCGGTCAGGTAGACCGCTTCGTCGGTATAGTTTACTACGAGATCTCCGCCGCGAACCTTGACGGTAACGTCTACGCCCTTATCGCAGAAGCCGTTTTCCACGGCTGCCACCACTGCTGCGCAGGCTCCTGTTCCGCAGGCAAGCGTCTCGCCGTTGCCGCGCTCCCAGACGCGTACTTTAAGTGTGTTTCGGTTGACGACGCGGACAAACTCCGTGTTTACCCGCTGTGGGAAGATCGGGGAGTTTTCGAAAAGAGTACCGACATTTTGTATGTCCACACGGTCTACGCGCTCGACAAAAACTACGCAATGGGGGTTGCCCATGTTTACACAGTTGATGGCGTATTCTCCGTTCGCAATTTTGACGGTGTGGTTAATAACCCTGTCGCAGCCGAGCAATACGGGAATGTCGGAGGAGTGCAGGCCGGCTTTGCCCATGTTGACCCGGACGGAACGCACCTGGCCGCCGAAGGAGTATAGCTGCAGATCCTTTATTCCGCTGGCGGTCTCGATCGTCATTTCCTTCTTTGGGACTATACCGCGGTCATAGAGATACTTGCCGACACAGCGGATACAGTTGCCAGCCATCTTGCTCTCGGAGCCGTCCTTGTTGAAGACGAGCATCTTAGCGTCTGCAATATTGGAGTTCTCTATGAGCACGATTCCGTCGCCGCCAATACCGTAGTGGCGGTCCGTGAGCGTTATGCTCAGAGACTCCGGACAGGATATCCTACCGTCAAAGTTCTCAAAATATATGTAGTCGTCGCCGCTGCCCTGCATCTTTGCAAAGGGGATGCGCTCGCGCTCTGTGCGAAGATGGGCGATGTCCACAAGCTCGGTGTTCTGCTCGTTGAAACGGCTGGCGAGCATATCCGCAAGGGCGTTGGCGGTGTCCAGAGAGGTTAGACAGGGAACAGAGAGCTGCAGGGCTCTGCGGTTCAGCCTTATAAAGTCTGAAATGTATTTTGGCTCAGTGGTACCGGTCATGATGAGGTAGCTGATCTTTCCGCCCTCCAGGAGCTCCAGGACGTGCGGGTCGTCGCAGAGCTTGCCCACAACCTCGACATCCACTCCGAGACGCTCGATCTCCGCCGCGGTTCCGTCGGTGGCATAGAGCCTATAGCCCAGCTCGTCAAACTTTCGCGCGAGGTCGATTATTTCAAACCTGTCCTGTTTGTTAACGCTTATAAGAACGCCCGAATCGCTGTTTTTAGCAGGCGGCGTGAGGCGGAAGCCGGCAGACAGCAGACCCTTAAAGAGCGCCTCCTCCAGTGTTTTGCCCACGCCGAGGACCTCGCCGGTGGACTTCATTTCCGGGCTGAGGGCGGAGTTTACGCCGCGCAGCTTTTCAAATGAGAACACGGGGACTTTGACGGTTACATAGGGGGGCTGCTTGTAGAGACCGGTACCATAGGGCATATCGGACAGTGAGGCGCCGACCATAAGGCGGGTGGCTATGTCCACCATCGGGAGCCCTGTGACTTTGCTTATGTAGGGGATGGTTCTGGAGGCACGTGGATTGACCTCGATGACATACAGCTCGCCGCCGTGTATGAGGTATTGGATGTTTACAAGTCCGCGGGTGCCCAGGGAAAGAGCCAGCTTGGTGGACACATCTATTATCTGCGTGCACATCTTATCGCTGATATGGTAGGGAGGGTACACGGCTATACTGTCGCCGCTGTGGACGCCCGCGCGCTCAATGTGCTGCATGATGCCGGGCACGAGTACGTCCGTTCCGTCACAGATGACGTCGACTTCAAGCTCGGTACCCATCATGTACTTGTCAATGAGCACGGGGTTTTTTATGCCCTGGGCGAGGATAATGTCCATATACTGACGTACATTGTCCTCGCTGTGGGCTATGGTCATATTCTGACCGCCGATAACGTAGCTTGGGCGCAGCAGAACGGGGTAAACGAGAGCTTCGGCGGCTTTGAGTGCCTCCTCGGTATCGAGTACGGTCATACCCTTAGGTCTGCGGATGCCGAACTGCTCCAGCAGAGCGTCGAAGCGGGAGCGGTCCTCGGCCAGGTCAATGCTCTCAGCCGAGGTGCCGAGAATTCGTATCCCTGCCTCCTTTAGACCGTGGGTGAGGTTGATAGCCGTTTGACCTCCAAAGGCCACCACAACGCCGAAGGGCTTTTCCACTTCTACAATGTGCATGACGTCTTCAAGCGTGAGCGGCTCGAAATAGAGCCTGTCAGCCGTGTC
>JAAYCC010000103.1 GCA_012729875.1 Clostridiales bacterium
ATTTTTATGCGCTTGGCAGACAGCTGTTGGAGGGTAAAATGAAAAAAACATTTTTATTGTTGACTGTTGGCATTATGCTGTGCTTCGCGCTGACCTTACCGGCTTCTGCGCTTACGCTTGAGCAGGTCCAGGCGTCCCCTCCAAAATTTGACATCTATGTCCACGGCGAGGGAGTCGATCTCTCCGAAGTCAAAACCGCAGACGTAAAAGCGGCGCTAGGCGGCTCACCGCTGAACTGTACAGGCATAAGCCGGTCGGAGCAGGGCATTTTCTATGTATTCATGCTGGACATCTCCGCGTCTATCCCCCCGGCGCATTTCGAGGCGGCCAAGGAGGCCGTGCTTTCAACCTACAGCACACTTCGCGAGCAGGATAAAATGGCGGTCATCACCTTCGGCAGCGAAGTCAATCTTCTGCTCAGCGGCGGCGAGGACGAGGACGAGGTCCGTTCCGCAGTCTCCTCGCTCTACTGCAACGACAACCAGACTATGTTCTACACCGCTATGGATAAGCTCATTGAAACCGCGACTCAGGTTCGGGATATGCGCCGCATCGCGGTCGTCATCTCCGACGGCATCGACGACTCCGATGCCGGCATAACACAGGCCGAGCTGGAGGACAAGCTCATCAATTGCGGTATCTCTGTATATGCAATGTGCATCGACAGCTCCAGCCAGGCAAACATCGATAACTTCGGCAGCTTTATTCGCCTCTCCGGAGGCGAGCTGTTCACCTTTGGCCCCGACACCGCCCAGGCCGTCCTGGACACGCTGCCGGCCCGCCTCTACGACAGCCTCCACATAGAGCTCATGTCCCGCGAAAGCATTCCAGGCGGCGAGGATCTTGAACTCAACGTACAACTGGGCGAATTCGGCAGTGTGTCCGCACTCTTGTCTTCGGGCAAGTGGACCCCCGATGAGACCTCACCGTATATAGAGAGCGCTGTTTTTTCCATTGAAAACAAGACTCTGGATATTGTATTCAGCGAGCCCGTCTCCGGAGCCGACAATGTCGCTAACTACACTCTGACGGATGTGGAGGGCAATATGATCGCCATTGGCTCCGCGGCGTATACCTCTGCAGAGCTATCATCTGTGTCCCTGAGCTTTGATGTACTGCCTGTCGAAGGGCAATACAAGCTGACCGCGGGCGGCATCTGCGACCTATCCCTGGAGGCAAACGAGCTGCAGCCCTACACAGGCTCCGTTATGCTTGCAACAGGTATCCGCGGCGAGAGCGAGACAGACAGCAGGCTGCCGAAAGACGTCATCATATATATAATTGCCGGAGTAGTTGCTCTGGCGCTGGCGGCGTTTCTTGCCGCAGCTATCGTGAGGATGTCCAAAAAGAAAAACGGCAGCAAGCTACGCTCGGAAGAAAAAAACAAAGCCAAAAAAGCCAGGAGCGAACTCAAACCCAGGGAAGAGCGGTTTATATTTACAAACCAGGCGCGCCGCGATAAAGATGGAAAATAAAAACTGATCAATTGAATAATGGTAAAAAAATCGGCACGGGCAATTTGCCCGTGCCGAAACGCTTTATAATTATTGTGCCATAGAGTTCAGCTTCTTTGCGAGCTGAGACTTCTTGTTAGCCGCACAGTTTTTATGGATAAGATGCTTTGTTGCGGCGTGATCAACATTCTTGACAGCAACCTTATAGGCGCTGACGGCTGCTTCACGATCGCCCGCTGTAACGGCTGCATCGAATTTTTTGATGTTGGTTCTGAGCAGGGACTTTGCCGCTCTATTCTTAACATTCTGTGCTTTTGCAAGCTTGTCTCTCTTGGACGAAGACTTGATATTGGGCATACTCTGGCCACCTCCTCCTATAAAAGTTGCTGAGCACAGCTTAATGCTCTGCGGAAATATATTCTAACATCCCTTATACCATTTTGCAAGTATTTTTTTTCAATTTAGCAAATAAAAATTGTATAACGGGCAAAGCCCTCGTGAACAATAGATACATCAAGGCTTTCGGAGGGCTTAACTTATGCCGGAATACACTGTACGCACGGATTTGGCTGTGGAGGCGCGCGAGCTCTCACTGGGCGGCGCAGAAGAAATTGAGGGTGTCGCATATAACAGGAGCGAAGTAAATGGTAATATTATACATTTTATGGAGGTCTTGGACGACAACGGCGCAAAGCAGATCGGAAAACCCAGGGGGAAGTACTGCACTATAGAAATTGACAGCTTGACAGAGCGACACAGCGACGGCTTTGAAGGCGCCGTTAATGTCCTTTCATCAGAAATATCGAAAATCATCCCGCTTGACCGTAAGGACGGCTGTGTCCTTGTCGTAGGTCTGGGCAACCGCGATATTACGCCGGACGCCATTGGTCCGCTGGCTGCAGAAAACACTCTGGTGACAAGGCATTTAAAGGAGCACTTGCCTGAAGACTTTGCGGCTTTTGCCCCGGTTGCCGTGATATGCCCGGGTGTTTTGGGAACAAGCGGAATCGAGA
>JAAYCC010000104.1 GCA_012729875.1 Clostridiales bacterium
AATACCATAATATTGGAATTTTAACTCAACCAAAAAATGGAGGTAGGAAAATGAACAAGGCCAAAAGCGACAACCGGTATTTTTTTTGGTCGGCATCGATCATAATCTGTGCAATACTTTCGGTTTTTGCACTGATCTTCTCTTCATGCGTAAGCAGTGACCCGAAACCGGCCGAAAGCTCCGACTTAAGTGAGCCGGCAGATGGTACCGCACAGGTCGACGGTGAGAATACGGACGGGACAACTCCTGCCAATACCCATTCAAATGCTGGGACAACGGCGACCCGTTTAGGCGAAACAGAGGACATGGGCCAGGAATACATCGACAAGTTCGTGTTTCTCGGCGACAGTACGACCTACGGTCTGAGGGCATATAATATCGTTCCGGCAAGTCAGGTCTGGACGCCGAAGTCCGGCACTTTGACTCTCTCACTTTGGGAGGCCGCCACGATCGACTTCACGGATAACGGTACGGAAATCTCCATTAAGGACGCGGTCGCGGCAAAAAAGCCGGAGTACCTTCTCATAACCCTCGGGGTCAACGGAGTGTCCTTTATGGGAGAGGAAACATTTATTCAATCTTATACCGGCCTTGTAAAAGCCGTACAGGAGGCTAACCCTGACACCAAGATCATCCTCAACTCCATCTACCCTGTAACCTCGGTATACCCTGAATCTACCGGCATCACAAACGCTAAGATAGAGGCGGCAAACGGCTGGATAGAGAGTATTGCCGCCGACTGCGGAGTGAAATATCTGGACAGCGCCAGCGTTCTCAAGGATGAAAACGGAGCTCTCACAATGAGCTACTGCAACGACGAAAAACTCCACCTGAACACTGACGGTTTTGATAAGGTGACCAACTATATCCGCACTCACGGCTGGCAATAAACAGAAAGGACTTAACCAAAATGAAAAAGAATACAATATCCCTCGTGCTCTGCACGGTACTCATACTGTCTCTGCTCGCCGCCTGCGGCGGGGCGGGCGGCTCAAAATCAGCATACCGAGATGATGTGCCGGTTTCCGAGATCGGCGCAGCTATAGATACAGAGCTCGAAAGCGGTCCGGACATGATAGAGCTGTCCGAAACCTACATTGACGGCTCAATGAAGATGGATGTATCCGACTTCGAGGAATACTGCGTAAAGATCGCAACCAAGGGCGTTAGTATTGACGAATACGGTGTTTTTAAAGGTTTGGACGCCAAGCACGCCAAGACCATCGAAGCGGCTGCCAAGGACTATCTGAAATCCAGGATCGACACTTGGATGAGCGAGTATAGGCCTGAGGAATATCCGAAGCTTGAGAACGCAGAAGTAAGGGTATGCGGCAACTATGTCATGTACGCTATCCTTTCCGACTCTGAGAGAGCCGCTGCGTTTGATACGTTCGAAGCCTCGCTTAAGGCGGAATAGCCTGCGTGGCCAGCAGTCATATATTTGACATCGTGGGGATGTCATGCTATAATATTCCAATAAATTGTGCATGGGTGGGAAGCTGATGTCAGTATCCAAGCATGGCACTTCTGATAGTGGGAATAAAAAGGCTAACCGTTCAGCCGTTATACTGTTGGCGGCACTGCTGTGCATTCTCGGTCTGTTCGTCTGGAAGAACGCTGTAACCGAGCCTGTAGAGCAGATGACGGAGAACTCTGCCGTCCAGAACGAAGGTTCACCCGAGCCTGAGGATATGGTCGCAGCCGACGATGACGCCCTTGACGGATTTGCGCCTTATGCTGTGGATACAACCCAGCCGTCCAATTTCATCGAATTTACAGAAGTATCTGTCAACGGGAAAACAGTAGATAAATACAAGGCAAAATACAATATAGATTTTGGAATCGGTGCGGATTATACCGCTGTTGAGGGAATCGTCACATTCCGCGGCAACAACTTCCGCGACGGAGGCTCCTACGGTAAGGCTCAGATAAGCGATGAGCTGTTTTCCGACAATTACTGGACTGTGCCGACAGGGTCGCTTCAGGCGCCCAATGGCAGCGTCTGGACCGGCAGCGGCTGGGTCGGGCAGCCTCTTGTAATGACCTGGCCCAAGAAAGTCCGTGAACATATGAACATGTACAGCTGGGCCAAGGAGGCGCAAACCCTCACCGAAGTAATCTACGCTACTATGGACGGCAACGTATACTTTCTCGACCTGCAGAGCGGCCAAAAAACACGCGATGATCTCTATCTCGGCTACAGCTTCAAGGGCTCCGGAGCTTTGGATCCCAGAGGCTACCCCATTTTATATCTCGGAGCAGGTTATGACAGCGCTATGGGCGGAGCACACGCTTTTATAATAAACCTTCTGGACTGTACAGTGATGTACGAGTTCGGGCAGGGCGACAGCTTCTCTCTGCGCGGCACACTGTCATTCTTCGACGGCTCACCGCTTGTTGACGCGGAGACAGACCAGCTTATATACCCTGGAGAGAACGGGATCCTCTATATAATAAGGCTCAACACCGATTACGATGAGAAGAGAGGCACCCTCTCCATAAAACCGGATAACGTTGTCCGCTGGCGTTATAACGGACTGCGAACCACTCAGAACAGCTTTTGGCTGGGTATGGAGGACAGCGCCGTTATATGGCGCGGGCACATAATAATGTCCGATAACGGCGGAAATCTTATGTGTCTGGATCTCAACACTTTGCATCTCGACTGGGTACAGGATGTTCTTGATGACACCAACTGCTCCCCGGTACTTGAGCTTGAGGATGGTCATCCCTATGTCTACACCAGCACCTCCTTCCACGGCGGATGGCGCGCCCCGATGGACGGCACAGCGGACATCCCCATATGGAAAATCGACGCTGTAACGGGTGAGATAGTCTGGCAGAAGGATTATACCTGCCACACAGAGGACGGCATCTCCGGCGGTACTCAGGGTACTCTGGCTCTCGGAAAAAACGATCTCTCCAATCTTATATTCGTTCCGATCTCCAGGACTCCGAGCGCAAGCGCTGGCATTCTGGCCGCGCTTGATAAAAACACGGGAGAGGTTGTCTGGGAAAAGCAGACTCAGATGTACGGATGGAGCAGCCCTGTAATCG
>JAAYCC010000105.1 GCA_012729875.1 Clostridiales bacterium
GAAAACTCTCCTCTTCAGATTCGAATAAGCGTCAGAGATTTTCTGGATTGTAGCTCGCCTTCAATCAGTATTCTAAACGGCCTCTCATGTCTCACCGTACCGGATGAATTATTTGAAAAACAAAATAGCGGACTAGACTATGTCAACTGCCTGGAAAACTTTCAGACCTACTGTAGAAGAAAATTAATTAACAAGATCAGCGGCTGCAGCTATACGGAAGCATTTCCTCTTGCGCCCTTTGAAAGTATTATTGCAGGTAATGTAAAGTGCATACGCCATTGGAATGGGCGTCAACCTCCCCATAAGAAGAATCATATTTACGGAGATCAAAAAATTTGACGGCGAGGAGTTTCGCTTTCTTTCTTCGCAGGAGACAAAGCAGATTGCAGGACGGGCGGGGCGCATCGGGATATATGATGTGGGATATGTCGCGTGCATGGAAGACGACATTAAATTTATTGAAAACAATCTCGAGGTGCAGGACGACGAAATAGAAAATGCCGCAGTCGCGCCCAGCGAGACGATACTGAATATAGGCGGGTTACCTCTGAAGGAGAAGCTGGCCCTTTGGGGCACAAGAGAGGAGTCATTGAGCTATTACAGAAAAAAGGATGTTCGGGACTTTATTCTGATTTTGGATAGGCTAAAACCGTATAAGCTGCCAGAATCGGTGGAATGGCGTCTGATGATGCTCCCGTTTGATGTGAACGATGAAGCGCTGCTCAACCAGTTCATTTGTTATGTAGAGGAGTGCTTTACCCAAAAGGCGGCCATGTTGTCAAAGCCCGAGCTTACAGCCCATTCGCTCTCGATATATGAGGAGTACTATCAAAAGATAAATCTCTACTACTCTTTCTCAAAGAGCCTGAATCTTGATTTCGACGAGCAGTGGGTATATGAGAGCAGAAAGCTGATCAGCGAAGAAATAAATCAGCTTTTATAGGCGCAATAGAGAAATATAGACCTGTGTATTTACTGGAAATACACAGGTCTATTATTATAAAGGTCAAACAAGGTGATCCGGACTGCGCAAAGGCAGAGATATTCGTCGGGCCCTGAATAATTCTCTCGTCTTTCTGGGAAATACTATCATAGACCGCTTATGTATGAAACTCCAATAATTAAAGGAAGTGCGATGACCAATGGACGCAGTTAAAACAGAGAAAGAAAGACCGATCTCTTCAGAACTTTTAAATAAGCTTGACGCATGGTGGCGAGCCGCAAACTATCTGTCTGCCTGCCAGCTCTATCTGCTGGACAACCCGCTGCTCCGGGAGAAGCTCCTGCCGGAGCACGTGAAGAAAAAAATTGTGGGACACTGGGGAACGGTGCCCGGTCAGAATTTTATCTATACGCACCTGAACAGAGTCATAAACGATTACGATCTCGACATGATATATCTCTCAGGTCCCGGTCACGGAGGCAACGCAATGATAGCGCAGGACTGGCTTGACGGGAGCTACAGCGAGGTCTACCCGAACATCAGCCAGGATTATGAGGGGATGAAAAAGCTCTTTAAGCAGTTTTCTTTCCCCGGCGGGACATCTAGCCATGTTGCACCTGAGGTTCCCGGCTCCATCAATGAAGGCGGCGAGCTGGGATACAGCCTTGCGCATGCCTTCGGAGCCGTTCTTGATAACCCCGACCTCATCGCCGCCTGTGTTGTGGGCGACGGCGAAGCAGAGACAGGTCCGCTTGCGACCGCCTGGCATTCAAACAAGTTTATAAACCCGGTCTCGGACGGGACGGTTCTGCCCATATTGCATCTGAACGGTTATAAAATAAGCAACCCAACAGTTTTTTCACGTATCTCCCATGAAGAGATTGCAGACTTCTTCAAAGGCTGCGGTTGGAAACCGTATTTTGTCGAGGGAAGCGACCCTATGCCCATGCATGCCCTTATGGCCGAGACACTCGAAAAAGTAATCTCTGAGATACTTGAGATAAGAAAAAACGCCAGAGAGAGCGGCGACTGCAAAAGGCCGATGTGGCCGATGATAATTCTGCGTACACCAAAGGGCTGGACAGGGCCAAAAGAGGTGGTTGGCAATAAGATCGAGGGGACGTTCCGCTCGCACCAGGTCCCTCTGTCAATGGAGGACAGCTCTCACCTTGAGATACTTGAAAGCTGGCTGAAGAGCTACAGGCCGTGGGAACTCTTCGACTTGGAAGGCAGGCCTAGTCCCGAGCTAAGTGGGATATCCCCGAAGGGCAGGCGCCGGATGGGCGCGAATCCGCATACCAACGGCGGTCTGCTGCTGAGAGATCTGCGTATGCCCGACTTCAGAGACTATGCGGTGGAAGTTCCAAGCCCGGGTGCAGTAAAAGCACAGGACATGACGGAACTGGGCGGATTTGTCAGGGATATTTTCAAGCTCAACGCAGAGGCAAAGAATTTCCGCATATTCGGACCCGACGAGACCATGTCAAACAGGCTTGGGAGAGTTTTTGAGGAGACGGGCAGAAGCTGGAACGCAGAACGCACAGAGGACGACGAATTCCTTTCGCCGGACGGAAGGGTAATGGATTCCATGCTGTCGGAGCACATGTGCGAGGGTTGGCTGGAGGGTTATCTTCTGACCGGACGCCACGGCTTTTTCAACAGCTATGAGGCCTTTATCAGAATTGTCGACTCAATGTTTGCTCAGCACGCCAAGTGGCTGAAAGTCTGCAGCCAGCTCTCGTGGAGACAGGATATCTCATCTCTGAACTATATACTGTCCTCCAATGTATGGCAGCAGGACCACAACGGATTTACTCATCAGGACCCGGGCTTTCTTGACCATGTAGCAAACAAAAAAGCTGACATCGTCCGAATATACCTGCCGCCTGACGCCAATTGCCTTTTGAGCACATTGAACCACTGCATACAGAGCCGCAATTATATAAACGTGATCGTATCGTCAAAGCACCCGCGCCCCCAGTGGCTGACTGTGGATCAGGCAATAAAGCACTGCACACAGGGTATCGGCATCTGGGGCTGGGCATCAAACGACACCGACTCCGAGCCGGACGTCGTAATGGCCTGCTGCGGCGACACACCTACCCTTGAAGTCCTGGCCGCCGTATCTATACTTCGCAGGGCTTTGCCTGAAGTTAGGATCAGAGTGATCAATGTTGTCGATCTTATGCGCCTGCAGCCTAAGGCTGAACACCCTCACGGTCTCAGCGACGCAGATTACGATATGCTCTTCACAAAGGACAGGCCGATAGTTTTCGCTTTCCACGGCTACCCCACGCTGCTACACGAGCTGACCTATCGCAGACACAACAAGAACCTTCACGTCCGCGGCTATAAGGAGGAGGGGACTATTACGACGCCCTTCGATATGCGTGTACAGAACGATATAGACCGTTTTCACCTTGTGATGGACATCATATACCGACTGCCGCAGCTGGGGAACCGCGGTGCATCACTTGTGCAGCAGATGAAGGATAAGCTTGTAGAGCACAAGCAGTATATCTACCGGAACGGTATGGATCTGCCGGAAATAAGCAACTGGAGATGGAACCCTGATTAAAAAATCAGCTAAAAAAACAAATAAACATAATGCGGCATTTCAAAAGAATGCCGCATTATGTTTATTTATATGTCAGATTTAACCGGGAAATTGGTTTATTTTTCAGTTTTGTACAGATACTATTTTATGCCTGACAGTATGGGAGGAACAGAATGTCTATTTTTAAAAAATTAAAGTCAAAATCTACAGGGCCGGACAGTAAGGGAAATCTGCATCTGGATGAGAACAGAGTTGAAAAAAAACTGTGCAAAAATATTCAGATGGTAGAGCAGATATTCAAAGAAGACGGGACTCTGAGGAAAAGAACTTTTGAAAACCAAAAGAATACAAAATTGAAATGCTGTTCCTTCTTTATTGACGGAATGGTAGACAACAAAATAATCGACGAATACATTATTAAGCCGATCATGATAAGTGACTGCTCGGCATTCGGCAGAGATCCGGCAGAGGAAGTAATATCTAAAGTCATCGTCACAAACGATGTAAAAAAATCCGAGAGTCTCGAAGAAATCGTTCAGAGCATAGTTTACGGAGACACGGCGCTTTTTATTGACGGCAGCAGTTCCGCACTGATTATAAGTACAAAGGGCTGGAAAAGCAGAGGTATATCGGAACCTGATACGGAAAAGGGCCTTCGCGGGCCGCGCGAGGGGTTTACAGAGGCGTTGATGGTAAATCTGTCGATGCTGAGGAGAAAGATTTACACGCCGGATCTGAAGTTCAAATTCAGAACTTTTGGTACAAGGTCAAACACGAAAGCCTGCGTCTGTTATCTTGAAAGCCTGGCCGACGAAAAAGTTGTTGA
>JAAYCC010000018.1 GCA_012729875.1 Clostridiales bacterium
AGGGTGTTCCATAGCGGATAAAGTGGAAAAAAGCCCGGTTCAAGCGGTCACACTCCTCTTTCATCACGCCCTCCTCCACCTCTATGCCGTGGGCTTTCAAAATCTCAATGCCCTTCCCGCAGACAAGGGGATTTGGGTCGGAAGAGCCTACGACCAATCTTTTAATACCGCTTTCTATGATTGCGTCGGTACAAGGGGGCGTTTTCCCGTAGTGGCAGCAGGGCTCAAGAGTGACATAGACGGCTGAGCCCTCAGGGCTGGTTGTGCAATCGGCGAGGGCGTTCCTCTCGGCATGAAGTCCTCCGTAGCGCTCATGAAATCCCCGACCGATAATTTTGCCGTCTTTTACAATCACTGCTCCGACCATCGGATTGGGGCTTACCCTACCGGCCCCTTTTTCCGCAAGAGAAAGCGCAAGCTGCATGTAGTCAGTATCTGTCATTGTACACCTCCCAAAAATTAAAAAATGCCTTGAACGATATCGTTCAAGGCAAAGGTTGCAGAGCAGGCATAGAGAGCTCTCTCTGCAATAAAAAACTCTGAAATGATATTATCATTCCAGAGCAAATTACAAAATCACGCAATAATCTATTGCGGCCGTTATCTTCTTTCATCCAGACTATACTGTCGGCTTCGGAGTTTCACCGAATCATGCCTTTAGGCTCGTGGGCTTTACCACCGGTAGGGAATTGCACCCTGCCCTGAAGATATATTCGATTGTAATATATTATACTCTTAAAGCTTCAGTTTGTCTACTGATATTTTTGCTTATCGGCCTTAAGTTTCTTTCCCGAGATCAGGGCAGTATTAAAATCCGCCCGGCGAGATAGCGGGCGGAAACAGACAAAAGCCCCGTGCCGGGCTTGGTACTAATAAAAAGACCTCACACGATGGACGCTCCGCCGTCAACGATGATGAACTGACCCTGCACATAGCTCGATGCGTCGCTTGAAAGAAAGAGGATAGGGCCGTTTAGTTCGCCCTTGTTTCCGGGGCGTCCTGTCGGGTTCATGTAGGAATAATAGCCCAGGAATTCCTCAGACTTGAAGAGCCTCTCAGAGGTCATCTCACTCTCGAAAAGCGCCGGGCCGACGGCGTTTACCGTGATACCGAACTGGGCATAGGATGCGGCCATGCCCTTCGTCAGCCCCAGCACGGCAGCTTTGGAGGCGTTGTAGGAGTGGCGCATGAACATCTCGCTCTTGTCCGCGACGACCGCGTTTACCGAGGAGACATTGACGATCTTGCCGTAGCCTTTTTCCTTCATATGCGGGATGACATACTTACTGGTGAAGAATATGCTTTTGGTATTCGTTGCGAAGACTCTATCCCATTCCTCCTCGGTCGCCTTATCCACCTCACAGTGGACGGCAATTCCAGCGTTGTTAAGAAGAATATCTATTATGCCGAAGGTATCAAATACGTCCTGTATGGCGCTCTTGACGCTCTCTTCATTTGTTACGTCACATTGGACAGCGAGCGCGCGGCGGCCGGTCTTTTCAATCTCCGTTTTTACGGCTTCGAGTCTCTCCAGACGGCGGGCGAGGATCGCCACATCGGCTCCAGCATTGGCATAGGCCAAAGCGGCATCGGCGCCGAGTCCTGCCGAGGCACCTGTCACAACTGCTACTTTTCCGGTTAAATCAAACAAATTGCTCATAAATTGTACCTTTCTATATTAGCCTTAGATACAGGCTCTCATCGCTAAATGGGGCTACCCCAGTTAGTTTTTGAACAATACCACAGTTTAATTATATATGTCAATAATTTACGAACTGTATAATTATTGACATATATAGACGACTATAATACTGGACATCTCGCGGTTTTCAAGTTATATGTAGGTTTTTTAGAACGGGACGCTTGGCTAACCGATCCTAAAAGCTGCCAAAGCTTAATCTTGACAGAAGACAGATTTATTCTACAATCAGCCTGCGTAGATTGCAATAGCATGTTGAACTTCATGTATTTTGTTAAATTATATATATTTTTATATGTTTTTATCCCCCATAGGGGCTTGTGGATGGTCTTACTAATGATAAAATAAAGCTTATCAGAGAGCTATTTGGCAAAAATTGTTATGTGAACGCAAAAACAATTATAATTGGAGGCAAATGATGAAAATAACATTATGCGGAAAAGGCGGATGCGGTAAGAGTACCATTTCTTCACTGCTTGCGAAAGAATTTGCAAAAGAGGGCAAAACAGTACTCGTAATTGATACAGACGAGTCAAACTACGGTCTCCATCGCCAGCTCGGTTTAGAGTTGCCAAACGATTTTACTAATTTCTTCGGTGGTAAAAAAGCTGTAATCGAAGAGCTTAGAGCTACTGGATTCACAGGAGTTTCATATTTTGAGAAGCCCTGGACAATTTCCGAAATACCATCGGAATACATATCGGAAAAAGACGGAATCAAGCTTATAGCAATTGGTAAGATTCATGAGACCGGGGAGGGATGTGCCTGCCCGATGGGAATGATTTCTCAGCAGTTTATCGGCAATTTGGATATTAAGCCAAACGAAATCGTGATTACAGATACTGAAGCAGGTATTGAACATTTCGGCAGAAATATCGAAAAAGACGTTGATGCGGTTCTTATGGTGGTTGACCCTTCCTATGAGTCGTTCAAACTGTCTGAAAAGGTATCTGAGCTCAGTGGCAGCATTAACAAACCGGTTTACTATATACTTAACAAAGTCGATTCTTCGAATGAAAGTACAATGCGCGAAGCTGTCGGAAAGACGGAGAAAATAATTGCCGCCATGCCGTCAGAAAGCAAGCTCGCTTTGGCGGGTCTCAAAGGGGAAGAGCTTAGAGACGAGTACCCCGAAATAAAAAAGTTGGCGAAATTCCTCTCTGATAATTTTAATTGATATTAATATTCATATGTAACATGCAAGTTTGGTTTCAGTTGGATTAGTTTCAGATGAAGAACTAAATGAGCATTTATCTCCGTATTTTAATGCAACAGTTACAATATCAAACAACCAAATGCAGCAGATTGTTGGGGAAAAAATATAACTCGATACTCAATAATTGAAAAGACGTTTATATATTGATATGGGGCATCAAATACTACTTTATCTTATAAAGATTAAGCGGGTATAGAACAAAATGTAGTTTTATGTTTATAGTTGCCCTGACCTTGTCATTGAGACCCTGAAAAATAATGAATGAGATTGGTACAAGCGCCAATCATGTCTTGAGAAGTCTGGCTTTTCTGCTGGGCTTCTTTTTTGTCTCTATAAGGTTTTGTCTTTGTTACTAAGCTTAAATGCTAATCTAAAATTGGAATATGGTAAAATAAACTGCACAAATTGAAAACGGATTAAAAGAGACACGGTTTGCAGTCTCTGTTAGAATGAAGTTACCACACCACCATTCTGTAAGGAGACAGCAAACCATGTCCGAAAAAATTGTAGATTTAAACATGGGAGTAGTCAAGGGGCAAATCAAAGAATTAGTTCGCGGGAGAGAAAAGAGGATACTAAATGAGGCCTACTCGTCAGGGATTTCCAGCCTGTTTGTTTTTTTCGGCAAGACTTATATTACGCTCAATGGTTTCAGACCGACCCAAGCGCCACTATATGCTTGTCGTTCATGCTGTCCACATAAATTTCCGCGTTGACCTCATAGACATCCCTAAGCATTTTTTCCGTAAATACCTTATCCGGCGAGTCCTCTGTGTACACCTTTCTGTCGTTTATTACCACAACGTGGTCGGCATACTTAGCTGCGATATCTAAATGATGCAGCGTGAGAAGCGTAGTATAATGTTTTTCCTTTGTAACGCTTTTCAAAAACTCCATAATTTTAAACTGGTGATTGAGGTCGAGCGCACTTGTCGGTTCGTCCAGAATGAGGATCTGCGGATTTTTAATAAGCGTCTGTGCAATAAATACCAGCTGACGCTGGCCGCCCGAAAGCTCGCTTATTCTCCTGTCGGCGAACTGCGTTAACGACATCATTTCCATGACCTCGTCAACCCGCTCTATGTCCTCATCGCTCACTTTGAAGGAGAGCTGCTGAAGCCTGCCCAGCAAAATGACCTCGTAAACGTTGAGCTCGGCGCTGCAATCGGTGCTCTGATCGAGATAGCTGAGGAGCTTTGAAATTTTGGATCTCGATAGCTTTCCTGTGTCCTTGCCACAGATATTGACTGTGCCAGTACCCTTTTCAAGCCCCGCAATACATTTGAGCAGAGTGGTTTTGCCGGCTCCGTTTGCCCCGACAACGGCAGTGATCTCTCCGGGCCTGGCGCAGAAGCTGATATCTTCAATTATTGGGTCTTTCTCATATCTAAAGGATAAATTCTTAACTTCTATCATCTGTCTCACCTTTTCTTTTTGATGATAAGAATAAAGAAGAACGGAACGCCTATCATCGAAGTCAGTATGCCTATCGGGAACACCGCGCCCGGAACTACCAGCTTTGTTGCGACTGAGGCTATCGAAAGTATTGCGGCACCGCAAATCGAGGACATTGGAAGATAGTATCTCTGGTCCTCTCCCAGAAGAATGCGGGCTATGTGAGGGCCGACGATGCCGATAAAGCCGATGCTCCCAACAAAAGCCACCGCCGTTGCTGTGAGCAGTGAGATCATAATAAACATTACCATTCTAAGGCGCTCGACATCAATGCCAAGCGCCTTGGCCTTTTCATCGCCCAGCTTCATAGCCGTTAGCTTCCACGCATGTGTATAAACGATAACGAAAACGATTAAGAAAACAACTGCGATTATGGGAATGTTTGTCCAGTTAGCTTTTTGAAGACTGCCGAAGGTCCAAAACACTATGCTTTGAAGCGCTTCGGGGGAGGCGGTATATTGCAGAAAGGACTGCAATGCCTGAAAGAAAAACACCATTCCGATCCCCGAAAGGACCATAGTTTCCGGTGTAAACCTTTTTATTTTGCTTATGAGGTATATTCCGAGGCATGCAAGGAATGCAAAAACAAATGCAGAAAGCGGTATTAGAAAACTCCCCAGCACCGCAAGAGAACCCAGACCCGTGAGAAGCGCGATCGAAGCGCCGACTCCCGCGCCCGCAGAAATACCGAGAGTATAGGGACTTGCGAGAGGGTTATTGAGAATTGTCTGCATCGCTGCCCCCGAGAGGCCAAGTGATGCGCCGACAAGAATGCCCATTACCGCCGTTGGAAGCCTCAGCTTCCAAATTATCACGTTTGTAAGGCTGTCTGCTTCCGACGAATTAAACAAGGATGTAAAAACAGAGCTCAGGCTCAAGTTTGAGGAGCCGATCATAATGTCCAGTATAAAGCTGATGAGGCAGATAATAATACCTGCCCCCATCATTGCTATTTTTTTCCCTGTGTATGTTCTGTATTCAAAACCAGCTTCAGACATATTAACCCTCAATATTTCATATACCAGAGTCCGGCGAGGTCGTAGGGAAGGAAAGTGTTGTAATACTCACGCAGAGTTGCCGTGGGATCGAGATCTGCGAATTCGTCAGGGAAGACGATTTTGGCCAATGCTTCCATGCTGGCACAATCAAACATCTCACGCCCGATACTGTGGTGAACCACATAAACCTCTCCATTTTTCACTGCATCCAGCTCTCTCCAACCGGGACGGTCAAGGTAAGCGGAAATCAGTTCCCTTGTCTGTTCTTCAGACGCCTGAAATCCCATGCGTATGGATTTCGGAGCGGCAGGCCAGTATGAGCCTGTGAAAATTATCTTATCGGGATTTGAGGACAACACATATTCCGCCTCCAGTGCTCCTGCGCTGCTCTCCTTCAGGACGTCGGTCGCGATGCTGTATGCGCCCACGTTATAGCACATACCGCCCCACATGAAGTCGTTTGGATATGAGTTTCCGTATTCTTCAGGACTCTTGTAGGCGCCCTCTATGTAAACTGTGGGTCTCTCTTTTGTTTTGAGTATCTCTGCAACTTTATTGTAGACAGTTTCCACGTGCGAGGTATAGAAATCTATGAGCTCCTGCGCTCTTTCCTCTTTGCCAAAGAGAGCGCCAAG
>JAAYCC010000106.1 GCA_012729875.1 Clostridiales bacterium
TAGGAAATACATAGAACGCGGCCTTTGGTCTTACATAGGTGATGCCGTCTATTTTGTCGAGGGCGCTGCATATGGCCTCGCGCTGCTCATAGATACGCCCGCCCGGGATAAGGAGACTGTTTGTGGTTTCGAGATGTTCGAGGGCCGGTTTTATGGCGTGCTGCGCGGGTACATTGGAGCAAAGGCGCATGGAGGAGAGCATATTGAGACCCTCTATATAGCCTTTTACATTGTCCTTGGGGCCTGACAGCACTATCCAGCCGATGCGGAATCCCGCTATTAGGTGTGACTTTGAGAGCCCGGACATTGTGACACAGAACAGGTCGGGCGCCAGAGACGCGATTGATGTGTGTTTTCTGCCGTCCATCAGCAGTCGGTCATATATCTCATCGGAGAAGACTATCAGCTCGTTTTCGCGTGCTATCTGAGCGATTTGCATAAGTATGTCGTCGTCATAGACGGCGCCCGTGGGATTGTTGGGGTTTATTATGACTATGGCCTTGGTTTTTGGCGTGACCTTTGAGCGGATGTCGTCAATGTCGGGCATCCAGTCGCTTTGCTCGTCGCATATATAGTGCACCGCGGTGCCGCCGGCCAGAGTCACCGACGCCGTCCAGAGGGGGTAGTCGGGGGAGGGTATGAGCACCTCGTCCCCGCTGTCCAGAAGGCCCTGCATACACATGGATATAAGCTCGGAGAGCCCGTTGCCGGTATATACGTCATCTGTTGTAACGCCTTTGATTCCCTTGCCCGATGCGTATTTTACTATTGCTTCGCGGCCCTCCAAAATTCCCTTGGAATCAGAGTAGCCCTCGGAGAAGGCAAGCTTTTGCCTCATTGTATCAACGACGCAGTCCGGGGCTTCAAAGCTGAAGGAGGCGGGATTTCCGATGTTGAGCTTTAGTATCTTAGCGCCCTCGGCCTCCATCGCGGTTGCCGCGTCAAGAACGGGGCCGCGCACGTCGTATGCGACATTGTTGAGTTTTGTGGATTTTGCAAATTGTCTCATGATTACCCTCCTAAAAAAATTCGCCCTAAGCAATATTGCTTAGGGCGAACTGAAAGTCCGTGTTACCACCTAAATTCGGGAAAAGCTCTTCCCGCACTCATACGGCACTTGAAAAAATTCGTATGCCGAGCTCCCGATAACGGTGGAGTACCGGTGGAGTGTACTTGCCGGATATGCGGCTTTCCGCCCACGGCTCAAAGGCGGCTTCGGCGCGTCGGTCATGGAGCCTTACAGCGGCCGGCTCCTCTCTGCGTTTCGCTTGGCGCTTACTATTCCTTTTCACAGCCTTTTACCTGTTGCAAATGATTATATGCATCATTTCATAGATTGTCAACTGTTTTTTGAGGGCGGCAGCCCAAAAGCAGCGGCTCTGCCCCTGTGTGCATCTGCTTAAAATGACTCTCTATAGACCTGTGAGATCAAAATCGGGGATAAAATCCTCAGTTGCGGAGCAGGGCTCCTGATAATAACCGTTTTCGACTGGAGAGGCGTCGAGATAGCCCGTAACGCGGTCATACTCATCCTGTGTCAGCGTACGCGAAATCTCGGTAAACTTTTGCTTGTCCGCCAGAGGTGTGAACTGGCTCATCAGGCTCAGGAGTACGCCTTTCTTCGGGAAGGTCTCCGCGACCCAGTCGATAACGTCGAAGCAGTCGTCCAGTCTGCCGGGGAGGACAAGATGGCGTATAAGAACACCGCTTTTGAGTAGACCGTCCCCGCCCACGACAAAATCGCCCGTCTGCCGGTACATCTCAAGAATTGCCGACCTTGCGACCTCGGGATAGTCAAAAGCGCCGGAATAGCGCTCCGCGGCGTCCGGAGAAGTGTATTTGAAGTCGGGCATATAGACTTGAACAAGTCCCTCGAGCATCCGAAGCGTCTCGACGCTCTCATAGCCGGAGCTGTTCCAGACGACGGGGATCTTCGGCTTTGCGATCTGAAGAGCCTCTATGACCCTGTCTGTAAAGTGTGTTGCAGTGACGAGGTTTATGTTGTTTACGCCCTTGGCTTCCAGCTCTCCGATAATCTCGGCCAGCCTTTGGACGGATACGGATTTTCCGAAGCCTCCGGCGCTTATTCCGCTGTTCTGGCAGAAAACGCAGCGCATATTGCAGCCGGAAAAGAATACCGTTCCGGAACCGCCCGGCCCGCTTATGCACGGCTCCTCGCCGAAGTGGGGCGCCGCTCTCGCAATAACGGGAAGGTTGGGCATACGGCAATAGCCAAGCTGCCCTGATCTGCGGTCGGCGCCGCATCTGCGGGGGCAGAGAGTGCATTTCATCTCTGCGTCTCGGGGAGCTTGCAGACATCCACCCAGCCTGAGGCATCCGAGAGGCTGTATAGCTCGTCTATGGAGAGCTCAATTGCGCTGTTGGAACTGCCCACAGCGGGGTAGACGGAGTCGAAGCGCTGCACTGATCTGTCTATATAAACGGGGACTCCGGCGTTGCGTCCGAAAGGACATACGCCGCCCACGGCGTGTCCCACAAGGCTCTCTACGCTCTCAGCGGGAAGCATTGACGCCTTCATATCGAAGGTGTCCTTGAACTTGCGGTTGTCTATCTTGGCGTCTCCTGCGGCCACTATCAGTACGCAGCCCTCGTCCCTCTTGAAGGAGAGCGTTTTGGCTATCCTTGCCGGCTCGACTCCAACCGCCTCTGCCGCCAGCTCTACCGTAGCGCTGGACACATCAAACTCCTGTACTCTGCCCTCAATTCCCTGCTCACGGAAAAAAGCTCGTGCTTTTTCTATTGACATTATACATCTCTCCATTTTTTCGCTGAACGCGACGGATTTTGCATTTATTGTAGCACAAGCAAAACAGCTTTTCAATCCATTCAATATATTCACTTAAAATGGATAAATTATCGGATATATCAACGGATTATTCATAAAATAGCAGATATTTTTGCATAATTACTATTGCGTTATGGTTTTATGAGTGCTATAATCCGAGTATAGCTGAAAAACCGACAGGAGGATAATTCCATGAACAAAGTAAAAAAGTGTGTGCTTGCCTATTCCGGCGGTCTCGATACATCGATAATAATCCCGTGGCTGAAGGAGAACTACGGCTGCGAAGTCATCGCCGTGTCCGGCAATGTGGGACAGGGCGACGAACTTGAGGGACTTGAGGAAAAGGCCCTCAAAACCGGCGCGAGCAAGCTTTATGTCCTCGACCTCGTAGACGACTACGCAGAAAACTATATCATCCCCGCCATGAAGGCCGGAGCGAAGTATGAGGAGTATCTGCTGGGCACGTCGACGGCTCGTCCCTGCATCGCAAAGGGGCTTGTGGAGGTCGCGCTCAAGGAGGGGGCGGACGCCATCTGCCACGGCTGCACCGGCAAGGGCAACGACCAAGTGCGTTTTGAGCTGGCGGTAAAGGCGCTTGCTCCGCAGATGAAGATCATCGCCCCGTGGAGGGAGTGGAGCATAAAGAGCCGCGAAGAGGAGATAGAGTATGCCGAGGCACACAATATTCCTCTCAAAATAAACCGCGAGACAAACTATTCCAAGGACAAGAATATCTGGCATCTTTCACACGAGGGGCTGGACCTTGAAGACCCCGCAAACGAACCCACCTATAATA
>JAAYCC010000107.1 GCA_012729875.1 Clostridiales bacterium
ATTGTGTATGATCGACTCAATGTCTTCTACGGTCTCAACGGCCTCGCCGCTCTCGGCGGCTCCCGCCACAGATACGGTATAGTAGGTGTATTCGGTGCCGTCAACATCCGATATAAATCCGGATCTCATCGTCTCGACCATTTCACTGTATGCCGTCAGCTGCTCGGAGCAGGAGGAAAGCTGTGCGGTGAGCTGGGCGCTTATCTGCTCCTTCAGCTGATTTGCCGTCTCAAGGGCAACCAGCGCCTGCTCCGACTCTGTCAATACTCTGCCGTAGGCGTAGGACGCAGAGGCGATTTTTTGTTCAATTAGTGCGGGAGCTGCCGAACTGACTGCCGAAGTAATGGTCTCTGTCAGCTTTGCGGTCTGCTCGTCGCTGAGCTGGCCGCCGCTCTCGACCATCGCCAGCACATCGGCCGAGGTCAGTTCCACGGTAGTCAGGAGATCTTCTTCGCTGGGATTTGACGCGTCGGCGTATATCGGTATGGACACACCTCCCAGCAGTGTGTCGGCCAGTGAATAGTAGCCGCTTATCTTTTTAAGCCTGCCCTCGCCTTCCAGTCTCTTCAGCTCGTTAAGAAACCCAAACTGTGTGTCATTGTCTTTTAGCGGGACGACAAAGATCATCTGGGAGCCGTCCGAGTCCAATATGCGTTTTGCGCCTGTTGAGTTCTCGGAATAGTCGGTGTCCAGATAGTAATAGTCAAGACCAGTGGCAAGAATGACCGACGGAACCAGCAAAACTATAGAGATGACAAGGGCCGCCCATCGGGCCTTGTAAGGTATGCGGGAATACTTCTCAAAGGACGGGTGTAGTACCTTGTGCTCGGTCTTTTTGCACGCTCTATCCAGTACGGTCATGAGGCAGGGCTGAACAATTATGACGGTGATAAAACTCAGGGAGACGCCCTTGGCAAGACAGAGCCCCATGTCAAAGCCCATTTCGTACTTCATGAAAAACAGAGCGCAGAAGCCCGCGACTGTTGTCAGAGCCGATGCCAGAATGACCACAGCGGTCTTCTTTATGGCTGAGAGCAGAGCCTTAGGATTTCCGGCTTTTTGCTCTCGCTCGTAGGCGTGGGTCAGAAAAATGGAGTAGTCCATGGACAGAGCGAGCTGCAGTATTGCCGCAACTGAGAAAGTGACTGTCGATACTGAGTCTGTAAAGAAGTTCGTGCCCATATTCAGCGCAATTGAGATTCCGATGGTTAGGAGGAAAATAAGCGCGGACACGAGAGATTTGGATGTGAGCAGCAGAATTACAGCTATTACTATCACAGCTATAATTAGGAACTTAGGCAGCTCGCCAAGAGCGCTGTCCAGCATGTTCTTGCCCTGCATGACCGTACCGCCCAGATAGTAGTCGGAGCTGTACTTGTGGGCGTAGTCGGCGAGAATATCGGCAAAGCTGTCCATGGCCTCGGAGGACTCCTTGCTGGCGTTGCTTTCAGCCAGCGCGACAGAAAACAGATAGTAGCCCCTGCCGTCCTCCGTCTTGTAATAATCGTCTGCGATGGAACGAACCTTGTCGGTACTTATCATCTCGTCGGACGACACGATTTCCCCATCGGTCACGGTGAAAAGCGGTCCGTAGGAGCCAAGCCAGAGGACAGCGTCGACGTTGTCCACAGATGACAGCTGACTTACGAGCCGACCGATTTGGTCATAGTCGTCGAGGCTGCCCTCTACGCATACGGCGGCGTCGCCGTTTATATCGAAGTTATCCACCAAAAACTGCATGGTCTGCTTAGTGATGCTGTCTTTGTCCAGATACTTTGCCATATCGCTGTTTATGTTTGTCTGGAACATAGAAAAAATACAAAGCGCTGTAATCACAGCAGTTATAATGAGTACCGCGGCTCTGTGCCTGATAATGCATGTAAATAACTTATTCATAGTGTCCACCTTGCCAAACGGTTATTTTAATTATAGGTTTTAAACGGGTATTTACATTATACGTCTGTTATGATAAACTGTAAACAGAACAGATGAGCGAACACGCTTTGAAACTTAGTTTCAAATGCCATTGGAGGTGTGAATATGCAGAAATCGGACACGAAACGACATCTTGTTGACGCGGTCAAGGAATTGCTGCATAGCGGGGAGGACTTCACAGTCAAGGACATCTCGCAGAGAGCTTACACAAATGTGGCTGCGGTAAACTACTATTTCGGAGACAAGAATACGCTTGTCAATATCGCCCTGCAGGAGCTTATAGATGTCTATCGCGAGAAAATCATCGAGACTCTGAGGCAGGATATGCCAAGTACCAATGAGTATATAGAGTCCTTTTTGACGCTGGTATCTCAGATGTATCTTGACAACAAGGGCGTTATAAGATACATAGTGCGGACCGATACGGGCAACAAGCCGGAGCTAATTGAGAGCTTTTTGTTTGACGACGAACTGACCCGCCTGGTATATGAGAAGATGGAGCTTATGACCGGCGAAAAGCGTCCGGAGGTGCAGTTTTGCAACTACATGATCGCGCTTTCGTCGTTCATACTGCCCCTTTTGTTTGAGTGCCAGAACGACGATGATAAGAGCAGCGGCTTCGGTCTCATTGCTCTTCAAAGCGAAGATATGCGCCGTGTATTCGTCACTCAGCTCATGAAGCTTTTTACGTGAAAATATTTTAGAGCCGCAGCTTTGGGACAGGTATTTTGTTTTACATGGTGCCTGCTCTGCGGCCTTTTTTATTTATAGACGCCGAATTGTCATATACAAAAAATTTTTCTTACATAAAGCACTGAAAATGTGGTATAATATATAAAATATATAAAAAAAAGCGTAGTTCCCGGGTACGTGAAAGTTCCTGAGGGGCTGCCTTTTTTTCGAAAAGATTGGAATGGCGTGATAAAATGTTTAAGGTCGGGGACATGATAAACTATGGCAGCACCGGTGTTTGCCGAGTGGCGGAGATAAAAGAGCTGGGGGGGCGTACAAAAGGCTCCAAGCGGCTGTACTACGTTCTGGAGCCGCTCTATCAGAGCTGTGTCATCACGACGCCGGCGGACAATAAAAAAATAAGCATGCGCCCGATAATATCCAAAGACGAGGCCGAGAGGCTTATCGACATGATCCC
>JAAYCC010000108.1 GCA_012729875.1 Clostridiales bacterium
GGCTCATTGTATCTTTTCTGTCAATTGCATAGGTCCTTCTGCCCGCCCGTAAGCGAAAGCGCTTTGTCTGCCATTGCGAGAAGGCCGTCAAGCCCTTCGGTATAGGCGTCGCTCTCCCAGGCGAACACTCCTTTGGCTTCAAGTCCGGTATCCTCCGCTTCTGAGTATATCTTCCCTGTTAACGCCATATATTCCTCTTTTGAGGCTTCCCTGCCCCCGACCTTATAACTTACACTTTTAATCTCGCCGCTGTCCTCGTCATATTCCTCATACCTATAGGCAACGCCTGTCAGCGTAAGAACTTCGCCGTCCGTGGAGAATCTTATAAGCTCGGTGTAGCTGGAGTCCCGAGCGCCGTTTCCGCTTGACACAAGGAAGAAGCGCTCTCCAGTCTGCTTGTTCTCCATGAGGCGGAAATCCTCAAAAAGGTTGGCGTTTACAAAGGTCTCCGTAAAGTGGTCGCCGCCAAAGCGCTCGCCCACAGTTGCGATGTTGGCGGAGATACACTCCACTTCGCCGTCTATAATGTCAAAAATCTGCACACCCATAGACGCGGATGCGCCCGCGTCAAAAAGGAGCATCTCCATACCGCCGTCGCAGTCCAGATCTATGAAGCCCACACCTGCAATCCCTCCGTATAGGGCACCGGCAAGCTCGGCATATCTCTCTGATAAAAAGGTGAGGAATACAGCCGCCCGCTCTTCATTTTCTATTGAGGCTCTGTCATGTCCGGCAGGAGTTTCCCGCTCCGGCAACTGAACAGGCTGCCCGCAGGCCTCAGGGCTTGGCAAAAGCTTCTCACTCGGCAGCGGGGATCGCGCCCCCTCACAGGCCATTAGCATCAGCGATATCAAAATGGCAAGAGCTGCTGTCAAATATTTGCGCATAAGGAACCTCCAACAGCAAGGTCAAAAAGGGATATAATACGTTCAATGAAGTATACCACAGTATATTGTGTTGGTAAACAAAGTAACAACAATTTATAAATTTGTATTAATTTGCAATATATTATGACAAAAACCGCCGTGCTGCCTAAAGGTGTCACGACGGTTTTGTGATATAAATGTCTATAGTATTTTTGCAAGAAAGCTCTTGAGTCTGTCACTTTTGGGGCTGTCGAATATCTCCGAAGGGGTGCCCTCCTCAACTATCCTGCCCTCGTCCATGAATATAACGCGGCTGCCCACCTCGCGGGCAAAGCCCATCTCATGGGTGACGACCACCATGGTCATACCCTCGCGGGCGAGCTGCTTCATAACGTCCAGCACCTCACCGACCATCTCCGGGTCGAGGGCTGAAGTCGGCTCGTCAAAAAGCATCACCTCTGGATTCATGCAGAGCGCACGGACTATGGCGATTCGCTGTTTCTGACCACCTGAGAGCTGGGAAGAATATGCGTTTGCCCTGTCCTCAAGACCAACTCGTCCGAGAAGTGCGAGCGCCTCTTTTTCCGCTTCCTCTTTGCTCTTTTTCCTTAGCTTGATCGGCGCCAAGGTCAGGTTCTTCAGAATGGTCATGTTGGGAAACAGATTAAAGTGCTGAAAGACCATTCCCATATGCTGGCGGTGGTTATTTATGTTTGTCCTGGGGTCCGTTATGTCTGTCCCGTCAAATAAAATACGGCCGCTTGTGGGGGCTTCCAGAAGGTTCAGACAGCGCAGAAACGTGGACTTTCCGCTGCCCGAGGGGCCTATGACAACAACGACCTCTCCCTTTTTGATGTCGGCGGAAACTCCGTCGAGAGCCTTGATTTTTTCACCGTTGTAATACTTTTTTACGTCTTCGACTTGGATAAGGATATTATCGCTCATTGCTGCGCAGCCTCCTCTCCAGCTTGCCCACAAGCCAGGTGAAGAACATAACCATAACGAGGTATACAATCGCCACAGCCATAAGGGGCATAAAGGTCTGATAGGTAGCTCCGCGAATAATGTCCGCACCCTTTGTGAGATCCTTTACTGCCACATAGCCCGCAACAGAGGTCTCTTTGAGAAGGGTTATAAATTCGTTGGCAAGCGCGGGAAGAACTACCTTGAACGCTTGGGGAACAATTATATACCGCATGGTCTGTATGTAGTTGAAGCCCAGAGAGCGCCCCGCCTCAAACTGCCCCTCGTCTACAGACATGATTCCGCTGCGGACAATCTCCGCCACATATGCGCCGGAGTTAATGCCAAATGCAATAGCCGCCACCAGCACGCCGTTATCCGAGGCGGCAAAAATCACATAGTACATAATCATAAGCTGAACGACCACCGGCGTCCCGCGTATGACCGTAAGGTAAATTTTACATATCCCGTTAAAAAACCGCAGAAGCCCTCGTCCAAAGCCCCTCCGCATATCGGCGCCGTTCTTGTCCCATGTGGAACGCACTACAGCGACGATAACGCCGATAGCGATCCCCAGGATAAGCGCGAACAGCGTTATTTTGAGCGTATTTCCGAGTCCGTTCACTATGAACTTCCAACGGTTCTTCTCAACAAAGCAAATTATAAAGTCGGTTTTAAAATCGGCAAACCATTCCGCCATACCAACACCCCCAAAGAGTATCGTGAAAATATCAAAAGGGCGGTAGATACATGCCGCCCTTTGTGACGCTGAGTCTGTTTTATTTGTCAGCCGTTGTTTGCAGCGACAAACGCCTTTGCAGGCTCGTTGTCGATAACAACGCAGTCCAC
>JAAYCC010000109.1 GCA_012729875.1 Clostridiales bacterium
GAGAGCAAAGAAACTCAGAATAAAAAGGTTCCAGTACCCTCTCTTGCCGGGAAAAGCTATGATCAGGCCCTCTATGAGCTGACGGCGGCCGGTCTGCTCCTCACCAAGACTGAGGATGTCTATAGCGACACTGTCTCGGATGGCTATGTTGTTTCCCAGAGTCCAGCTGCGGGTACTGAGCTGAAAAAAGGCGACCTTGTCACAGTGACGCTGTCCAAGGGCCCCGAGCCCGCTCCCAGCCCCACGATGCAGTCGATCACGGCGCTGGGGGGAGCCGGAGGCAGCATCAGCCCTCAGGGTCTTGTCCAGGTTGAGGAGGGCGGCGAAATGACCTTTACGATCACGCCGGACGATGGATTTGTAATTCGCGAGGTAAAGGTTGACGGCGCAGATGTGGGAGCAGTTTCCAGCTATACCTTCAGCAACGTGACGGAAAGCCACACCATTTATGCGGTTTTTAAGCCTGAAATCTTTTCGGAGGACTGAAAAGTAAATAGAGAGGAACGGTTGCGGATATGACGGTAAAAGAGAGAAAACCGAGGACAAAAAAGTTTGAAACCATAGTTTACGTTGTTCTAAGGCTTATAGTGATAGGCATTATGGTACGCGGAATTATGACAAAAAATGTCAGTGAGGTCGTATACTGTGTCCTGACCCTTATCCTGTTCATGCTTCCGTCCATAGTGGAACGCGGGCTTAAAATAGACCTGCCTTCCACACTTGAAATAATAGTTCTGCTGTTCATCTTCGCGGCGGAAATTTTGGGCGAGGTGGGCCAGTTCTTTGAGCGCGTAAAGAACTGGGATTTGATTTTACATACCACCAACGGATTTCTTATGGCGGCCATCGGCATAGCGCTAATAGACGTTCTGAACAGAAGCCCTAAGATCAACCTCTCAATGTCTCCGTTCTTTGTGGCCTTCGTTGCGTTCTGTTTCTCAATGACCATAGGCGTGCTCTGGGAGTTCTACGAATACACCGCCGACCGATGGTTTGGTAAGGATATGCAGAAGGACACGACGGTGACGCAGGTCATATCGGAGGAATTTAACCCGGACGGACTAAAGCCGGCCATGGTGGTCACCGATATCACACAGACTGTAGTTTACGGTACAGTAGGGGGCGAGGAGACTGCCGTGGTTTTGGACGGTTATGTTGACATTGGACTCTACGATACCATGGAGGACCTTTTTGTCAATCTTATAGGTGCACTGACCTTTTCAATAATCGGCGCGTTATATGTCAAGAGAAAGGGAAAAGGTCAGGTTGCAGACGCTTTTATTCCGAAAATGCTCATGCCGGAGGAAGTGAGGGAACTTGAAGAACTTCGCGCGGACAGGCGGAAAAAACTCAAGAATCGCCTCGGCATATCACAGGTAGGCGATGCGGCAGGCGAAACCTCCGACTCCGTCAGTGACCACCTCGGCGAATGACGGCTTTATCCTGTCTCCGCAGGAACCGGGGTTCAGCAGTGTCACCGCACCTATGGTTTCAAGCCGCGCCAAATGGGTGTGACCGTATAGAGCCAGCGCTGCGCCCGATTCACAGGCCGCCTGTGCAAGTCCATACAGAAAACCGCTTTTTACGCCGTACAGATGCCCGTGTGTCATGAAAATTTCAACTCCGTCTGCGGAGACCAGCCCGGTTTCCGGCAGAGATGAGTCGCGATCGCAGTTTCCACGAACCGCCTTGAGCGGAATTTGTGGAAACTGCTTTTTTATTTCGCCGATTTCCTCCGAGCCGTCGCCGAGAAAGAGTATCATGTCCGGACGGCAGGCCTCAACAGCGTAGAGCATCGGAGATATGTTGCCGTGAGAATCGGAAAAAACCGCGATTTTCATAATAATGCTCCTATCTGTAACGAAGATTTTTCACGGGAATATATTGGTGGTGTAAGGGGGCGAAAACTATGGGTGATTTTGAAAAGCTGCGCAAAGAGCTGCTGAACGGAGATAAGGCGCAGAAAGTCAAAAACATTGTTAATTCTGCTGAGGGGAAACGCATCGGGAAGAATATAGACGGCGAGGCGCTGAGGAAGGCAGCCGAATCCGGTGATCAGGAGACACTCAGTAATATATTGGGCAAGGTTCTTTCTACCGACGACGGTAAGGATCTGGTGCGACGTATAGAGGAGAGTCTGGGAAACAAGCAGTAGGAGGGGATATGCATGAGCGAGTTTGACGAAATGCTGAACGGCATTCTGTCTGATCCCGGACAGATGAAAAAGATCATGAGTATCGCCGGCTCGCTTATGGACAGTGAGAAAAAGCAGCCGGAGCAAGAGGTGGAGCCTGTGAGCGGGAACGTCCTCTCTGGGCTTTCCAATATGCCGCTTGGGGATATCATGTCCACAGCAAAAAAAGTATTCGGTTCCGGGGTCGGTGGCAGGAGCGAAAAGACGGCCTTGCTTGCGGCGATGAAGCCGTGGATGTCGGACAAAAGGCGCAACAAGCTGGACAGAGCAATAAAGATGGCAGCCGCCATGCGTGTGGGGCTTGTGCTCTTTAAGAAAACGGAGGCTGATAAAGAATGAACAGATATGCGGGAAACGCCGGACTTGTGGAGCGTATACCGGAAAATCTTTCCCCCGCCGCCTCATATGAAAGCCCCGGAAGAAAGATGGCCGGCCATAAGAAAAAACCGTCGGGTCTGTCGGACGTTCTCGGCGGACTCGGCGGTTTGCTCTCAAAAGTTAATGCTGCCGTACCTGATACGGAGGATCTGCTGCTGATAGGGATACTTTATCTGTTGTATCGTGAGAGCGGTGATATTGAGTTTTTGCTCATAGCCGGAGCAATGCTGTTTATGTAGCTGGCGGGATGAATATATCGTCCTCAGGAGTAGCCGGATTTGTAACGACGGAGCTCATTGAGTAAATTATCTTCCCGTCCTCCAAAATTTCAGCCGCAACCAGCAGGCCGTTGCTGACGGAGACGTACATATGGTTTACATAACGTCCGTCTTCGCTTTCGTATTCTGTATAGATACAGTTTTCGCCGAGCTTCTGCTCATAATCAGCGGCAGTTATACGCTCAATAGGCACATCCGCAAGTTCCTCATAGGTGATGAGCCTTGCGTAGCGGTCAAGCGTATTTCTGTCGTATTCCGAGATGGGTGCGGAAACGACCGCGGCAGAATCGTCATACCATCTGTAGACCATATCGCCCGTGAAGAGGGTGCTCTTGGTAAGCTTGCCTTGCTTGTGGTCTATACGCATTAAATCGCCGTTTTTCCAGACTTTAACGGCGGCTGTGGATTCGCCGTTTTCCCAGAAGGACGTTATTTTATATTCACGTGAGTAAGCCTCTGTGCGCGACAGATTCCCAAGTGCAGCCTGAACAGTCTTAGGATTCACAGACAAAAGGCCGTTTTCGCCGCCGACGCCGGATTCGGAGTCGGGCTTTGGCAGCGATATGGTGGGTGTTTCCTCCGGTTTATGGAAAACAGAAAACAGAATAGCGCCAATTATGATGACGGCGATCAGTGCGGTTATTATTATGGAGCTCTTTTTATTCATAGGCAGAATTCCTCGGGTGGAATGTCGCTTCTATGGAATCCGAAAAGCAGGGCGTCCGCAATTCTCGGGCAGGCCTGACCGTCACCGTAGGGATTTATGGCCCTAGCCATGCTGCTGTAGAGGGATTCATCATCCAGGAGCTGCGTTGCAAGGGCATATATCCGATCTTCGTCAGTACCTGCCAGCTTTACAGTACCTGCCTCGACGGCCTCAGGACGCTCGGTCTCACAGCGCAGCACAATGACGGGCTTGCCCAGCGCGGGAGCTTCCTCCTGAATACCGCCGCTGTCGGTCATAACAAAGTAGCTCTTTGACATCAGACGGTGCATCTCCATAGCGTCCAGCGGCTCAATCAGGCGGATATTTGATGCGCCGCCGAGATATTCTTCCGCACTCTCACGGACATAGGGACTCAGATGTACGGGGTATACGATATCTATGTCGGGGTTGTCCTGAGCTAGTCGGCGCACGGCGGTAAAGATATTTTTCATTGGCTCGCCGTAGTTCTCGCGGCGGTGGCAGGTGAGAGTTATGACGCGCCTTGAGCCAAAGTCTAGATTTTTAAGCTCGGGCGTGGCGAAACGGCCGTCGCCAACGGTGTATTTCATGGCGTCTATGACGGTGTTCCCGGTTACAAATATTTTCCCGCCGACATTTTCACCTATCAGGTTCTGCGCATTCTGCGGCGTCGGTACGAAGTGGTAATCAGCCAGTCTGCCGATAAGGCTGCGGTTCATTTCCTCTGGATAGGGGGAGTAGCGGTCATATGTGCGCAGGCCCGCTTCGACATGCCCGACGCTTATCTTTGCGTAGAAGGCCGCAAGAGCGCTTGCAAAGGCGGTTGTTGTGTCACCGTGGACAAGCACTATATCCGGCTCGGTCTCTCTCAGGACTTCTCCCAGGCCGTACAGTATACGTGACGTGATGTCTGTGAGAGTCTGGTCTGCCTGCATGATGTTCAAATCAAAGTCCGTTTTTATTGAAAAACAGTCCAAAACTCCGTCCAGCATCTCTCTGTGCTGGGCTGTAACGCACACAAGACTGCAAAACTCGCTTCTGCTTTCCAGTTCCTTTACAAGGGGCGCCATCTTTATGGCCTCCGGGCGGGTACCGAAAACTGACAGGACTTTAATTTTCTTTTCCATCATATCTGCTCTCCGTATCTGCGCTTTCATTTTTGCTTACGTCACTTGAGGCCGCTTCATCTGAGGAGGCGTTCGCGCCGTTATTGCCGTTGCTGCGCTTTTCGGCGTTCTTGTGGAATTCGCGGTATACAAATATCCACAGTACGGCGCAGAGGCAAAAGCCCAGTATCAGTATGAGCGCCCGCAGCTCGCCGCTGGTGGTTATGACTACGGCGGCGAGACCGAGTATTGCACTGATAGAATACAGTATTGCGACGGCCTGCTTCTGGCTGAGACCCATATCTATAAGACGGTGGTGCAGGTGCCCCCTGTCCGCATGGAAGGGGCTTTGCCCTCTGACAAGGCGGCGGAAGAAGGAAAAAATCGTGTCGAAAAGGGGAACCGCAAGCGCCAGCAGGGGTACAGCAAAGGACACTATGGCATAGAACTTGAACAGTCCCAAAACCGACATTGTAGCGAGTATATAGCCTAAGAGCAAGGCACCTGTGTCGCCCATAAATATCTTCGCGGGGTTGAGATTATAGGGCATAAAGCCCACGCAGGCTCCGACGAGAGCCGCCATCACTATTGCAACATTGCTGTCAGCTACGAGGAGCGCGATTACAAGCATTGTGATGCTGCTTATAGTGGAAACTCCTACGGCAAGGCCGTCCAGCCCATCTATAAGGTTGACGCTGTTTGTAATGCCGACTATCCAAAGTATGGTAATCGGGATGGATAAACTTTTTAAGATAAGGTATTCGGTACTGCTCCAAAGGATAGGATTCATGACGACCTCTATCCTGACACCGAAAAATACGGGTACACAGGCAGCGGCTATCTGCAAAAACAGCTTGACCCACGCATTTAGTGAGACGATATCGTCCACCGCTCCGGTGACTATTATTATGATGCTCCCCAGTAAAATGCCCTGTATTTGCGGAGAGATGTCCACAAAGAGCAAAACGCTTAAAATAAAGCCGAGGAATATCGCAAGACCGCCCATACGCGGTATGGGGTGGTCATGGACTCGGCGTTCCTCGTCGGGAACGTCAATAGCACCGACCTTTTCCGCAAACATCTTAACAATTGGCGTTGCGGCAAAGCTGACTATGAAAGCGACTGCTATCGTTATGAGAATTGTAAGACCGACCTCTGAAAAAATTTCCATTGGATATACTGATCCTTTCCGGGCAACAAGCTTTTATCTTGCGACAAAGCCGACCTTTTTGTAGACCTTGCGGAGTGTTTTGCCGGCGGCCTGGGAGGCCTTTTCCGCACCTTCCCTGTAGATTGACTCGAGATATGACTTGTCGGCGAGAAGGCGATTTGCATCCTCGCGGAAGGGGCGGAACATCTCGACCACTGCTTCGCCGACTTTGGGTTTGAATTCGCCATAACCCTTGCCTTCAAATTCGGCCTCAATCTGATCGAAGGACTCACCTGTCGCGACTGAGTAAATCTGCATGAGGTTTGAAATGCCCGGCTTGTTTTCAACATCATAGCGGACGACGGTGTCGCTGTCCGTAACGGCTCTCTTGAAGCAGCGCATGATCTCGTCTGGCTCCTGCATGATGTAGACACAGCCGCCGGAGGCTTTATCGGACTTTGACATCTTGTTTTCTGGGGAACTGAGGCTCATTATCC